>JAAFIN010000123.1 GCA_013297825.1 Cytophagales bacterium | reverse complement strand
GAAATAAATAAAATACGACTTTGGTAATTTTTCAAAAAAGTGGTCAGACCTTCGTAAACTACGGTACAGACCATTTTTTTGAAAAATGTTTAAAAACAAATTATTAAGTTATTTAATTTTCGTCCCTAAACACTACCAACAAATAAAAAAACAGCCAAACTATTTTGAATTTGGCTGTTTTTTTTTATTTATACACATCAGAAAATGGTTTTTAGGTTTTTTAAACCTCTAAGATTTTTAAAACCTTATAGGTTTAATCAGTTAGTAATTTGAAATTTGGCTGTTTCATTTACCATTTACCATTCAACATTTACCATTATTTATAAAGTGCTTGTTTGCACGCTTTTACGGTGCGTGAAACATTAGGCAGAATAGCATCAATCAACGTAGGTGCATAAGGAAGTGGCACGTCCATACTATTAATGCGATAAATTGGGGCATCAAGATAATCAAATGCGTGGCGTTGTACGTGATACGCAATTTCAGAAGAAATTGCTGCAAGAGGCCAAGCCTCCTCCACAACTACAAGGCGATTAGTTTTTTTAACTGAATTAACAATCGCCAAATAATCTATTGGGCGAACACTGCGAAGGTCAATTACTTCTGCATCAATGCCTTCTTTTGCCAATTCTTCTGCTGAACTCAACGCTACTTTCATCATTTTACCAAAAGAAACAATCGTAATATCTTTTCCTGCTTTTTTGATGTCAGCCACGCCTATTGGAATTGTAAATTCACCATCTTGAACAAGACCTTTGTCGCCATACATTAATTCTGATTCCATAAAAATAACAGGGTCATTATCACGTATTGCGGTTTTTAAAAGTCCTTTTGCATCTTGTGGATTGGAAGGAATTACTACTTTTAAGCCTGGTGTATTGGCGTACCAACTTTCAAAATTTTGGGAATGTTGGGAGCTTAACATACCAGCGTTACCTGTGGGACCTCTAAATACAATAGGAACGCTATATTGTCCGCCTGACATTGACATCATTTTTGCCGCACTGTTGATTACTTGGTCAATCGCAACAAGCGAGAAGTTGAATGTCATAAATTCAATGATAGGACGCAATCCATTTACCGCAGCACCCACGCCTATACCTGCAAAACCCAATTCAGCAATGGGTGTATCAATCACTCTTTTTGCGCCAAATTCGTCAAGCATACCTTGACTTACTTTATAAGCACCATTGTATTGTGCTACTTCTTCCCCCATCAAAAACACCTTGTCGTCCCTACGCATTTCTTCAACCATCGCTTCACGCAAAGCCTCTCTAAATTGTATTTCACGCATTTTGGTAATAATTTTTATTGTTTTTTTTGTATAATTTTTTGATAATAATTTTTGTGGAATACAAAAACAAATTGATTTTTTATTTTTTTCTAATTTTTTATTAAAAAAGCAAAAATAATCGGATTTTTTTAATAAAAAAAGTAGATTTTATTTTTAATTTTTTATTTGTACTCAAACAAAAATGTTTTTTTTATTTTTCAAAAAAATACATCTTGCATTTTGCTTTTTTTTCTTTCTCATTTTTCTCTTACTACTTACATATTTCATACAAAGGTGATTGTTTTTAAAAGAATACCAAATTTTATTATTTTTTCAGTAATTTTTTTTTATGCAAAAAATAAATTTTATTGAAAATTTAGATAATTTCAACGCTTGGAGGATTTCAAACCTTCCAAACGTTTATACAGAGAAATAAAAACAATCACCTCTGCCTAAACCTTTTTACACCTTTTTAATAACTTTCGTAACTTCGTGATTAACCACATCAGTTTCTACAAGTCCATCACGAAGTCGTACAATTCTGTGGGAATATTTTGCAATATCTTCTTCGTGAGTTACCATAATGATTGTATTTCCTTTTTGATAAAGTTCTTCAAATAAATCCATAATTTCGTAGGAGGTTTTTGTGTCCAAATTTCCTGTTGGCTCATCAGCCAACAAAATACTTGGTGTATTCACCAAAGCCCTTGCAATCGCAACCCTTTGGCGTTGCCCACCTGAAAGTTCATTAGGTTTGTGTTTGGCACGCGTTTCAAGTCCTACATTTTTGAGGGCTTGCATTGCCATATCAGTACGGTCAGATTTGCTATAACCTGCATAAATCAACGGAAGTGCAACATTTTCCAAAGAAGTTTGGCGAGGAAGTAGATTAAAAGTTTGGAAAATAAATCCAATTTCTTTGTTGCGAATTTCTGCAAGTTCATTTTCGGTCATATCACTTACATATTTTTGATTGAGCATATATTTTCCACGTGTAGGTGTGTCCAAACAGCCCACAATATTCATAAGTGTAGATTTTCCTGAGCCAGAAGGTCCCATAAATGCAACATATTCACCTTTTTGTATATTGATGGTTACAGATTTGAGGGCATTTACTTCTTCCTCGCCCATAATATATGTTTTGGCAATGTCTGTTATTTCTATGATATTTTGCATTTTTTAGATAAATTTTTTGTTTGTATTTTATTTTGTACTGATTGTTTGTACTAATTGTTTGTACTGATTATTTGTACGCAAATGTTTTTATTTCTTAACAAATTAAAAAAAAATAATTTCTTCGCTCTCTAAATTTTTCGCTTTGCAAAAACTCGTTTTTCGTTTTTATGATAAAAAATTCAAATTTAGGCTTTTTTCGCCTAAAAAAATGCTTTTTTATATATATTTGCGGAATAGATGCCCCCCAACCCCCAAAGGGGGAGTAATTGAGAGGGTACAAACTTATAAATCAAATTTGCTTTTTAATTTCCCCTTTGGGGTTAGGGGGCTTTTTATCATAAAAAATGTTATCATTCATTGTCTTTCTCCCTTTACTTTTTGCGGTTTTATTGCTTTTTATTCCTGAAAATAAAAAAAATATCTTTCAATGGCTCACTTTTGCGGTCTTGAGTGTAGAACTTGGGGCTTTGGGGTATTTGTATGCTAATTTTGATGCAAAAAATACCGAAAATTTGATGCAATTTGTGGAAAAAACAACGTGGATTTATCTGCAATCTGATTTTTTTGGTGGAGGCTTTCATATTCAATACTTTGTAGGCATTGATAAAATGGCACTTACAATGCTTTTGACTGCAGGAATTGTGCTTTGGGTGGGTGCTTTATCATCTTTTAGCATAACAAAAAATCCAAAAGCATATTTTTCCTTGTATTTATTGCTGAGTAGCACCGTTTTTGGGTGTTTTGTGGCGTTGGATTTCTTTCTGTTTTATGTGTTTTTTGAATTTATGTTGTTGCCAATGTTCTTTTTGATAGGAATTTGGGGCGGAGAACGCAGAGAATACGCATCTTTTAAGTTTTTGTTATATACTTTAGGCGGTTCTTTGTTTATTTTGGGGGCAATGATAGTGCTTTGCCTAAGCACAATAGATATTCCTAAGACTGCACAGGCAAATAACACAAGCGAAAAGATAGTTTTAGAAAATTTAGCAAAAAATGACCTAAAAAATCTTAAAAAAATATATAATTTTGATGTTTTGTTGATGCAAAATCCTCAAAATTATCTTAAAGATGCAAGCATTTACCCAAATGATACCAAAGACTTTTACACTAACTCACAAAATACGAAAAACACCGAGAAAAACCCTTACCGTTATTGGGTTTTTTGGGCTTTATTGTTGGGTTTTTTGGTAAAATTGCCTGTTGTGCCTCTGCATACGTGGTTGCCTGATGCACACGTGGAAGCTCCAACACCTATTTCGGTGGTTTTGGCAGGAATTTTATTAAAAATTGGTGGTTATGGAATTATTAGGTTTGTTTTGGGCATATTTCCTGATGTTTTTTTGTCGCAAGCTGATATTATCGCAGGAATTGGTGTAATTTCTATTATTTATGGAGCAATGAATGCAATCGCAATGCAGGATTTGAAGAAAATGATAGCATATTCTTCTATTTCGCACTTGGGTTTTGTGTTGTTGGGCATTTCTTCGCTCACTTCAGTAGGCATAAATGGTGCAGTTTTCCAAATGGCGAGTCACGGTGTGCTTTCTGCAATGCTTTTTGTGCTTGTGGGTGTATTATATGACCGCACACACGACAGAAATATCAAACATTATGAAGGACTTTGGACAAAAATGCCTGTGTATAGTGTTTGGGTAATGATAGGATTTTTCGCAAGTTTGGGTTTGCCTTTGTTTTCTGGCTTTGTGGGCGAATTATTATGTCTTTTGGGGGCATTCCAAAGCCAACACATACACAAAATTTGGGGAATATTAGGGCTTTTTGGGATAGTTTTGGGAGCAGGTTATTTTCTTTGGGCATTACAAAGAATGTTTTTAGGTAAATTTTGGGTTTTTGAAAAAGAAAAAAACGAAAATTTATTAACTGATACCACTTTGAGGGAAAATATTATCCTTGCGATTTTGGCTTTTTTGACGTTATTATTGGGAATTTATCCAAATGTGATTTTATAAAGGGGAAAAGGTGTCAGGAATCAGGTGTCAGGTGTCAGGAATAAGGTGTCAGGGAAAGAAAAAAAGCAGAAATTATATTTTAATTATTAGAGTTTTTAAAATGAAATCTAAAAATTGGTAAAAAACATCAAAATTTTACGAAAAAAAAGAAAAAAATCCGTGAAAATCTGTGTTAATCCGTAAAATCCGTGTTCCGAAATGGTTTCATTTAAAGAACTCTATTGCAAAATAATCCACAAGTTCATAAGGTACAAAAAAAAGAAAAGTTTTGTTATTTTTGCAATGCTTTGGCTGTTTTTGTATTTTGTGCTTACACCTTTCTCCTTTACCCTTATTACTTCCCCTTTTATATCATTTTGCGTTATTTTTTTCTTATTTTTTTATTGATAATATTTTTTTTTCTGCATTTATTGGCAGGAGAACAAGATTTTTCTTTTTGGGAAGTAATTTATTATTTTTATCAATATTTTTTTAATGATTTCCCAAATACCCAAAACACAAAATCATTTATTTTTTGGGAAATACGCCTTCCACGCACTTTTACAGCCTTGTGTGTGGGTGCAAGCATTGGCGTAAGTGGGCTTTTGACACAAACATTTTTTAGAAATGCCTTAGCGGAGCCTAATCTTCTGGGTATCAACTCAGGAGCGAGTTTGGGCGTTGCGATTTTGACCTTTGGAATAGGCGAAAGTTTTACACAAGTATTACTTTGGCAAGGGAGTGGAGTTTGGGCATTGCTTTTGATGTCAGCTTTGGGGGCTTTGGGTATTATGTTATTGATGCTTTTGATAGCTTGGCGTATTCAAGAACCAACTATTTTGTTGATATTTGGGTTTATGGTGGGAAGTTTTGTGGGGGCTTTGGTAGGTTTGTGGCAATATTTTAGTCATCCAGAACAATTACAAACGTTTATACGTTGGGGAATGGGCAGTTTGGGCGGTGTTTCCAATGTGCAACTCCAAATATTATTTGGTGTTAGTTTTTTAGCAATTTTTTTGAGTTTTTTTATGATAAAATGGCTCAATATTTGGCTTTTGGGTGATTTGTATGCCCAAAGTTTGGGGGTTTCGCTTTGGAAAATGCGTATAATGTGTGTTTGTCTTATCAGCATATTAGCAAGCAATGTAACCGCATTTTGTGGATTGATTGGTTTTTTGGGAATTATTGTGCCACACATTGCAAGATGGTATGCACGCACGAATCAACACCAACATTTATTACCTTTGTCCATTATATTTGGGGCAATGTTTATGTTTTTGTGTGATATGATTGCCAAATCAAGCCTTTTTGGTGGTGTTTTGCCTCTTAATACTGTTACAGCGTTGTTGGGCGTGCCTATTATTGTGATAATATTGATAATTAGAAAATAATTTTTTATTCATTTAAAAAAAACAAAAAAATATGATTGAAAAAGTAGAAATTGAAAAAACTGAACAAGATTTTAGTTTACAAGAATATCTCTCTTTGGGGTATATTTATTTGATTGTGGTAGGGTCGGTTACTGATGCTATTTATTACAATGCCATTGGTATCAATATTCTTAGTTATTCCTCTTTTTTGGACATTCTTATTACACCTATCAATTTATTGATGAATAATTTTATTATTCCTGCAATGTTGGCAATAATGGGAAGTGTTTTATATTTTGGGCGTGATTATATTTTCAGGACAAAAAAAGGCGAAAAAGAACCCACCAAATTGGAAAAAAATAGAAAAGTATTATTTTCATTTGCCTTTATGGTTTTTGGATTTTATACAGGATTGGGTTTAGGTATGAGTTCGGTTATGCCCAAAAGAATTCAAGATAAAAATATTAAAATAAATACCAATATCACTTTTAACAATGGAAAAAATCTTAATGTGGCTATTGTAGGGCAAAATAGTACTTTTATTTTTTATGTCGTTGAAGGAACTTCTGAAGTAGTTATAAGCCCTATTGCAAATACTATTTGGCAAATGAAGAAAATAAAAAAATAATGATGAATGATAAATGATAAATGAAACAGCCAAATTCAATTAAGAATTAAGAATAAAATACGTAAAATTAAATAATTAAAAATTATTTTTAAAATAATTAAAATAAAATTTGGATAATTAAATAAAAATTGCTATAAATTCTTAATTCCTAATTCTCTTATAAATTTTAAAACCATATTTATCATACACTTTCTCAATTTTATCAAGTTGAGGATATTTATCTCCATTTTCACGCACAATTAAATACGCAGTTTTTGGAGCGTTACCTGACAAAAGATATTCATTCCATTTGTCTTTTTGGGTAGAATACGAATTTTTGCCCAAAGTTTCTTTTCCAAAGGTTTTTTCTAAATAATTTCTTTTGATTTTGGCATTTTCCATAGATACTTTTGCGTAATAATGGTGTGCGTAACTGTGAAAATTGTAAGGCGACACAAAACAATCTTCTTTGGATAATTCTTTCAAAAAATCAATTAAATTGCCCTGCGTATAACGTTCTACTTTTGGAATAATCAACACCAACAAAAGTTGCAAAGCCAAACCTGTAACGCCCAAAAGCCCAAAAAAGTAATATTCAATTTTTTTATTAAAAAATAAAAAATAAACTAATCCAACCAAAAAAAACACGCCAATAATCCACTCAAAACCGCCCCAAATTACCGTACTTTGAAGGCTCATTACCAAAAATTTATCATCAATGATGGGAATAATGGTAGGTTTTAGAAAATCAATCAATGGTACCAATAAAATCGCCATTCCCCACAAAAAACCAATGAAAAATAATAGGTATTTGTGCCAAAAAATCATCTTTCTTTCGCCATTTATTACCTGATTTGCATATACAGATGCCAAAAACGTGAGCGGAAAATAACACAAAGAAGAATAATGAATAATTTTTGCTTTTACAATAGAAAATATTATCAAAGTAACAAAAAACAATAATTTATTCCATAAAATAAAGTTTTTTTCAATAGTAATTTTATGATTATTTTCTGAATTTAAAAGATTTTTTGTTTCTTTTTTTACAAAAATTCCAAAAAATAGGACACTTGCAGGAAAACAACCTAAAAGTAAGACAAGAGGGTGATAAAAAAACGGTTGTTCGTGTCCAGAATCTTCGGATTTGAATGCCAAACCAAGTTGATAATCCACAAATTCCTTCAAAAACCAAGTGCCATTTTTTAGAATTTCAGGCAAAAACCAAATACTCGCAATTACTAAGGTCATTCCTGCGTAAATCACAATTTCCAATGGGCGAAAAGTATTTAATTTTTGGCTCATTATCCAAAAAATAAGCCCAGAAACACCTACCAACAACAACGCCACAGGTCCCTTCGCCAAAACCGCAATTCCCATAAAAATTCCACCCAAAAATGCGTTAAAATTGCGTTTTTTGGTGTTTTCTGCACTACTCCAAAGCGTTAATTGGTACAAACTTAAAAAAATAAACAGATTAAAAAGTGGGTCAATGATACCAGACTTGAAATAAAACGCAGGTAAAAACGAGCCTACATACATACACACCCACAAAATACCGAATTTTTCATCATAAATCTTTTTTCCAATGTGATAAATAACCGCCAAAGTTGCCATACCAATCAAGGCATTTGGAAGGCGTGCAGAAAATTCATTTACCCCAAAAATATACATACAAAGGCTTTGTAACCAAAAAAATAAAGGTGGTTTTTCCCAAAAGGGCAAAAATTCTACCTGCACACGCCCAAAATTACCTGATGCAAGCATTTCACGAGATATTTCTGCAAAATTAATTTCGTCCCAATCAAATAAATGCACCAAACCAATATTAGGAATAAATAAAATTCCTGCAATAACAATAATTAAAAAATAACGCATAAAGCTCCTAACCCAAAAGGAATTTTTATTTTAAAATATTAAACAAATGAACAACACAAATAATAAATGATTTAAAAGAAAAAAACAGAAACAAAGGTATTTGTTTTTTATATATTTTCTGCCCCTTTTTGGTTGACAGGACTATTAAATTGTAAAAAAAAGGTATAAATTTTGAAAAAATTATCCAAATAATCTTTTGTGATGAACATTTTAGATATGTGCAAAGGTCTTGAAGATTCACGAAGAAAACAAGCTCAATAATATTCATTCAAAAAAATCTAAAATACACTTTTTTTGATTTTTTTATAAAACAAAAAAAACCAATTTTTAGTTTTTAGGCTAAAAATTGGCTTTTTCTTAGGTTAAATTACTTTTTTGTAATTGTGATGAAGATTATTCTTCTTCTTCTTCTTCCTCCTCTTCTTCTTCTTCTTCCTCCTCCTCTTCTTCTTCTTCCTCCTCTTCTTCTTCTTCTTCCTCTTCTTCCTCCTCCTCTTCTTCTTCTTCCTCATAATCTTCGTCCTCATCTTCATCTTCGTCCTCATCTTCATCTTCGTCCTCATCTTCGTCTTCACTTACGATATAAGGAGTGTTAAGTGCCAATTCTTCTTGGCTAATTTGACGGTCAGTAGTCAAAAGGTCAGTGTTCATTAATACCATTTCCATTGTTTAAAATAAGGGAAAAATTGTTAAAAAAATATATTAAGTGTGTAAATTATAAAAGGATTGTTGTTGTTTTTTCCTTTCGTGTGCAAATTAGAAGTAACTTTTGAGAAAAAAAAAAATATTTTCATTTTTTTTAATTTTTTTTGTAAGTGATTGATTATCAATGCATTTATTTTTTAAATAAAATCTAAAATTTCTGATAAAAAGTAAATTTGGGGAATGTTTTTCATTTTTTCTACTTTATTTTTTTCAATAGGAATATTTTTTTTATTTGGATTAAAAAATAAAGCGTTCATACCTGCATTGATAGCACCCTCCACATCATTACCCCAATGGTCGCCTATCATTATACAATTTTGTGGCAATTCATTTACCAACGCACAAGCATATTCATACATTTTGGTATCAGGTTTTTTGACTTGAGTTTGTTCAGAGGTAATAATATGCGTAAAAAAATGCGTTATTTGGCTACTTTTTAGTTTTTGGTGTTGTATATTTTCAAAACCATTGGTAATAATATGTAGTTTGTGTCCATTTTTTTTCAAATTTTCTAATAATTCCCTTGCACCTTCTACCAAATGATGTTTGAAAGGTGACTTTTCCATATAATAATCTGACAACTTTTTTGAAAATTCCAAAGAAATCTCGTGTCCCATATCTTCAAATAATTTTTGAAAACGAATATTGCGTAAAGTATCAGCATCAAGCAATTTTTGGGAAAGTTGCTCCCAAAGTCTATCATTTGTGATGGGAAAATTATTTTGAAAATCTATTTTTGTAAAATTAAAATTTTTTTCAAAATCAAAATGAAAATACATCTCACCCAACGTTTCGGTAGTATTGCGTGAAAAATCCCAAATAGTATCGTCTAAATCAAAAAAAATGTTCAAAGTTTATAAAAGTTTAAGGTTTAAAAAAGTTCAAAAAGTTCAAAGTTCAAAGTTCAAAGTTCAAAAAGTTCAAGGTTCAAAAAGTTCAAAGTTTAAAAAAGTTCAAGGTTCAAAAGTTCAAGGTTCAAAAGTTCAAGGTTTAAGAAAAAATCCTACTAATCCTTAAATTCTGTAAATTCTGTTTCAGACTTTGGCTGTTTCATTTACCATTCAACATTTACCATTCACCATTCATCATTTAACATTTACATATTTTTTTTTATTTTTTTTCAAAATTAAAATTAAAATTTATATCTTGCACCATAATTTTCACATTTAATTTATGTCAATATCATTGAAAAAAGGAATGTCTTTTAATTTGTCAAAAAAAGAGCCTTCATTGCAAAAAGCAATGGTAGGATTAGGTTGGGAAATCCGCAGTGAAGGCGGAACATTAGACTTAGATGTATCAGTATTTATGCTGACTGCCAACAAAAAATTGTTGTCTGATGAATATTTTGTTTTTTACAATAATCTCAAATCACCTGATGGTGCTTTGCAACATACAGGCGACAATCGTTCAGGAAATGATGATGATGATGATGAAATTGTACTCGTAAATCTCTCAAAAATCCACCCTGATATTATTGAAATTCTATTTGTGGTAAGTATTCACGACGCAGAAACACGCAGACATCATTTTGGATTGCTTGATGACGCTTATATTCGCATTGTAGATGTGGATAGCAAACGTGAGATTTTGAGGTATGACCTTGATAATGAATTTGGTGGCTCTACTGATGTAGAATTTGGCAAACTTTATCGTGAAAACGGTGAATGGCACTTTGCTGCAATAGGTAATGGCTCTAAAAAAGGCTTACAGGGTTACGTAGATATTTATGCGTAAAAAAGGGGGAAAGGTGTCAGGAATCAGGAAAAAGGTGTCAGAGAAAAGGTGTCAGGAATCAGGAAAAAGGTGTCAGGAAAAAGTGTCATTTTTTTAAACCTTGAACTTTTGAACCTTGAACTTTTGAACCTTGAACTTTAAACCTTGAACTTTTTGAACCATTCTAACCATTCCTAATTCTTAATTCCTAATTCTTAATTCTTATGTCAATAGAACTCAATAAAAAAACAGGTATTAACCTTTCAAAAGGTACAAAAATTTCCTTAGAAAAAGCAGGAAAAACATTAGAAAAAATCCAAATTGGATTGAATTGGGGCAAAATCAAAACCTCTGCACTTTGGGGTTTGATAGCTTCTGAAACCGCAGTAGATTTAGATGGTTCTGTGGCGGTTTTTGATGATAATAATAATGTGTTGGAAATCATTTATTATGGTCGCAAATATTCCCAAGATGGTGCTGTGCGTCATAGTGGTGATGATTTGGTAGGTGATTCGTTGAATGATGACATAGACAATGAAGTTATTGAGGTAAATCTTAAAAAACTTGCACCAAATGCCCAAACGTTGTTTTTCTTTTTGACTTCCTACAAAAAACAGGATTTTGCAACAATTCCTTACGCAAATATTCGTATTTTTGACCTTACTACCCAACAAGAAATTTTGGCAACATACAATGTAGCATCAGAAAGCAATTTTGCAGGTTATATCGCAATGGTAATGGGCAAAGTAACACGTGTAGGAAATGGTTGGCAATTTACCGCAATAGGTGAGCCTTTGGCTACTCGTGAGGGTGTGCAAGATGCTACAAAAGAAATTCAAAGAAAATTTTTAACAAATGAATAAATAAAAAGCCCCCCAACCCCCAAAGGGGGAGTTAAAAATCATTTTTTTGAGAAATTATTTTTGAAAAAAATCACTAAAAATATATCAATTAATTAAAACAAATCCTCTTTATACATCTCCCCCTTTTTATTTGCTCCCCCTTTGGGGGCTGGGGGCTTGTTAGGGGTCTTTAAAAAAATGGCAAAAAAAGAAAATACTGCTCCTGCGTTTCCAAAAGAAACTTATATGTTTTGGTTTGAAAATATGCTTTTACAACGTTTATTTGAAGAAAAAGCAGGACAACTTTATGGCAGGCAAAAAATAAAAGGCTTTTGTCATCTTTATATTGGACAAGAGGCAAGCACATCAGGTGCTGTAACTGCCCTTGAAAAAGGCGACAAATGGATTACTGCATATCGTGACCATGGGCAACCTTTGGCACTTGGCACTTCCCCAAATGCTATAATGGCTGAATTATTCGCAAAACAAACAGGTGTTTCCAAAGGAAAAGGTGGTTCTATGCACATGTTTGACAAAGAACACGGTTTTGTGGGAGGACACGGTATCGTAGGCGGACAAGTACCTATGGGTGCAGGTCTTGCATTTGCAGAACAATATTTGGGTACAAAGAAACTTTGTATTTGTTATATGGGTGATGGTGCAGTGCGTCAAGGTGCATTTCACGAGGCACTTAATATGGCAATGCTTTGGAAATTACCTGTTATTTTTGTGATTGAAAATAATGGTTATGCAATGGGAACTGCGGTAGGGCGTAGTTCTAACGTAACTGAACTTTATACACTGGGCGAAAGCTACGATATTCCTTCTGAAAGTGTAGATGCAATGCTCGTGGAAAATGTGCATAATGCAGTAAAATCCGCAGCAGATAGAGCAAGACGTGGTGATGGGCCTACCCTTTTAGAATTTAGGACATATCGTTACAAAGGTCATTCAATGTCTGACCCAGGAAAATATCGCTCAAAAGAAGAAGTAGAAGAATACAAACAAAGAGATTCTATAGAAGCTGTACGTGAAACCATTTTGAAAAATGGTTTTGCAACCGAAGAAGATTTGGCTAAAATTGAAGAACGTATCAACCAAGAAGTAGAAGCCTCTGTTGAATTTGCTGAAACTTCGCCTTATCCTGATGCAAGTGAAGCCTTCAAAGATATTTATGTACAAGCAGATTATCCATTTATTATGGACTAATTTTTTATAAAAATCAAAAAAAGCCAAAAAATCTAAGATTTTTTGGCTTTTTTTTAAATATAAAATGTATAAATTTATTTGGCGTTTCACAGGCATAAATGCCTGTGCTTTACATAAAATTGTAGCAATATACACAAAATTTTAAAAAAAAACTGTATTTCTGTCTTTAAACTTATTGCTGACACCTGATTCCTGACACCTAATCCCTAATTACTTTTTTAAATGAAACATCTTTTAGGCATTTCTGATTTAACTGCTGACCAAATTACCAAAATATTGGACACAGCCACACATTTCAAAGAAGTTATCAATCGCCCTATCAAAAAAGTACCTTCCTTGCGTGATATTACTATTGCTAATGTTTTTTTTGAAAATTCTACACGCACACGTTTGTCCTTTGAACTTGCCCAAAAACGTCTTAGTGCTGATGTTATCAATTTTGCAGCATCTAATAGTTCTGTCAAAAAAGGCGAAACGCTTGTAGATACTGTCAATAATATTTTGGCAATGAAAGTAGATATGATTGTGATGCGACACGCAAGCGTGGGCGCACCGCATTTTTTGGCAAAACACGTAAATGCCCAAATCGTAAATGCTGGTGATGGCACACACGAACACCCTACGCAAGCACTTTTGGATTGTTTTTCTATTAGGGAAAAATTGGGGGAAATTGCAGGCAAAAAAATCGCCATTATTGGGGATATTTTACATTCAAGAGTTGCACTTTCTGATATTTTGGCATTCAAAAAACTTGGTGCAGAAGTGATGCTTTGCTCGCCTCCTACGCTTGTACCAAAACACGCTATAGAAGCGTGGGGCGTAAAAGTTACACATAATTTGCAAGAAACTCTTGAATGGTGTGATGTAGCAAATGTTCTGCGTATTCAATTGGAAAGACAACAAATTAAATATTTTCCTTCTTTGCGTGAATACAGTATTTATTTTGGTATCAATAAACAAATGTTGGACAATCTCAACAAAGAAATTGTATTGATGCACCCTGGCCCTATCAATCGTGGTGTGGAACTTTCTGCTGACGCTGCGGATTCAGGACATAGCATTATCCTTGACCAAGTAGAAAATGGTGTTGCAGTGCGTATGGCTGTGCTTTATTTGTTGGCAGGAGGAGAATAATAATAATGGTAAATGGTAAATGTTGAATGGTAAATGAAACAGCCAAATACAAAGCAGAATTTTGAGGATTTTAAGGCTTTGAACCTTAAGCTTTGAACCTTAAACTTTGAACTTTTGAACTTTTTTAAAAACAATCTTCAAAATGTAGGATTTCCATATTATCAATTTCTAAATTTGTTGTTGTTTTTGGTGTTTTTTTGGTAATAGCAATTATATCAAAACGAATATTTTTTTGCCAATTCAATTCTTCCAAATAGAATGTTGCGGTTTTTTTTAAAAGGTTTATTTTCTTTTTGTTAATGCTTTGTTCAGGGAAACCAAAATCATTATTTTTTCTAAATTTTACCTCAACAAATACCAATACATCATTTTTTTGTGCAATAATATCAATTTCACCTTTTTGATAATAGTAATTTTGTGCAACAATCAAATAATTATTTTTTTCCAAATAATCTTTTGCCAAAAGCTCACCATTTTTGCCTATTTCGGTTGTATTCAT
>JAAFIN010000122.1 GCA_013297825.1 Cytophagales bacterium | reverse complement strand
AAATTGAATGATATTTTTTGATGATTTTTTGCTAAATAGGTTTTTCTAAATTTCAACTTTCCAAAAATTCCAAAACTTTTGAAAAGTTAAATTCAAATTTGTAATATGGATTAAATTCAAATTTTATGCTAAATTAAATATTTAAAAAGATATTTGAAAAAAATTTGTTCAATTATAATTATTTTTATGAAAATTTGAATTTTTTTTTGAATTTTTTTTTATTCTTTCCAATTTTTTTGTTCTAAATCATTGAAAAATCATAATTTTGATTATAATTTTCTATTTTTCCCCTGATTCTTGACACCTTTCCCCCACCACTTTCCCCTAAAAAAAATGCCTATTTTCCAAAAAATTAATTTTCAACAACAAAATCAAATAAATTCCTACAAAAAAATGTGTCATCTGCTTTATAGTGATGGTGCAACTGAACACCCTGTTAATCCTGAACATATTGAACGTACATTGTTAGCTTTTGAAACAAAACCTTATTTGGGTGAAATAATTATGTTTTGGGAGGAAGAAGATGCAAAAAATACAGAAAAAAATATCGTAGGATATGCGTCTTTGTCTAATTTTTGGAGCAATGAATGGGGCGGAAATGTATTACATATTGACGAAATTTTTGTGGAAGAATTGCACAGAGGAAAAGGCATTACAAAACTGTTTTTTAAATGGCTTGACGAAAATTATAAACAAAAAAATCTTGCACAGGCTTACGCTTTGGAGGTTTCGCCAAAAAATCCAAACGCCCAAAAATTGTATGAAAAATTGGGTTTTGTGAAGAAATACTACAACTATATGATAAATTAGGAATTAAGAATTAGGAATTAGGAATTAAGAATTAGGAATTGGTTTTTTCAGGTTTTAACTTTGTAAGTTCAATGTTGTAATTGTGTAACAATTTGACCGTTTTTTTAAAAATTTAGTAAAACTTTTGGAGGGTTTTAAAACCTCCAAAAGTTGAAAATGCTTAGAAAAACTATTTTTGTTTAATGATACAATATGAGCAACTTATATTTTCTCTCTCTACCCTACTATTTTTTTATTTGTTGTTTCCCCACGTTTCACGTGGGGTTACCATTGTTAAACCCTTTCAGGGTTTTTAATACAAAAAGCTATTTAAACAACCACGAAGTGGTTGAACTATGGTAACCCCACGTGAAACGTGGGGAAGCACGAAAAATGGTAGAGTAGATGGATATTTTCTATATTTTAATTCCTAATTAAATTGTGTTTCTCGTACCTTTTTTAAAAAATTTTAACGACAAAAAAACATATATTTTAAATGTTATTTTGTATTTTTTAATCTTTTTGCTTTTAATTTTATTTTTTCCAAAAAAAATATCTGCACAAAGCACAATTATTGATGATTCTACCAAACAAGTTTATAATGCCAAAACTTCCCTCACATACCAAGAACACGAAGTATTAGCAGATAGTATTCGCAAAGTGCCATTAGATACATCTTTGAGAGGTTTTCACCATTATTTACCCACACACAAAACCAATTATCAACTCCAAGATTTGGGTTCGTGGGCAAGTGCTACAAGACCTGTGTATTATAATGCTCCTGACAAAATTGGGACTTATTTGGGCTTAAATAGATATGAATGGTTTGGTTATAATCCTCAAAATTTTCAATATTTTGATGCAAAATCACCTTTTATTCAGCTTGGTTATACACAAGGCACAACAGGCGACCAAATTGTGGAATTTCTGTATGCAAGACCCATCAACAAAAACACAAATGTAGGTATGCGATACCGCAGAGGCAATAGCAACAAACAATATGGTGCAGAAAATCCTCGTGATATTTGGAATGACCACACACATTTAAGTTTTTTTACGAGTTACATTTCTCCAGAAAAAACTTATAAACTTTTCTTTCATTTTAGCCATTTAAACCACAATAACAACGAAACAGGAGGCGTAAAACTTGATAGCACACAACTAAATAATAATCTGTTTGGTTATCGTTTATCTGATGCCAATTTGGGCAAAGATGCCAGAAGTTGGCTTACAGAAAATAATTTTCATTTAGGGCAATATTTTAATTTGGCAGAAGATTTTACGTTTTTTTGGGTGGCTGATGTGCGTAGAGAACGCAATGCGTATGCAGATGATAGCCTTTTGTCGGTAAGCCACAAGAGATATTATGCTTTTACAAATGGCGGAAATGTAAATCAAAAATTTGCTATAAATCAACAAAGAACGCAAGAAAACACGTTTTATTGGTGGTACGAAAATAAATTTGGGCTAAAAGGTAAATTCGGAAAATTCAATTATTTGGCATATTTTACCAATAGGATTTATTCGTGGACTTCTGATTTGAATGGACAAGTTTTTACAACTTATGATGACCAAAATAATGCAATAAGCACAGATACACTTTCGAGCAGGATTGCATCAGGCGTAGAAAATTTTATTGGGGGGAAATTATTTTATCAATTTTCGGACAAAACACGCCTTACCTTATCAGCAGAACATTTATTAGGCAAAGATTATTTGGTAAGTGGGAAATTGGAAAGTCCTATTTTTGAAGCAGAATACAAAAGTACCTTGTATTCGCCTACATTGGCACAAAGGCAATATGTAAGCAATCATTTTAGGTGGTCAAATAATTTTAGTAATGTATTTGCAAATGAAGTAAAAGGCATTTATAAGCTCACAAACAAAAATCAAAATGATTTTGTAAAACTTTTTGGGCAGTATGATGTTGTGGGAAATTACGTGTATTTTGATGAAAAAGCACGTCCAACACAAGCAAATGAGGTAATGCAGATGTTTCGCATAGGACTGGATTTTGGATATAAATTCAAAAAATTTCGTACAGAAGGCAATGTTATTTATAACCAAAATATTGGAAAAAATTTATTTCGCAGTCCGCCTATTATGGCAACTTTGCGTTTGTATTGCGAAAATTGTTTGTATAGCAAAGTTCTTGAATCGCAATTTGGCATAGAAGCACATTACAAATCGGATTATTATGCAGATGGATATTTGCCTGTTGCAAAGCAATTTTATTTACAAAATACCACAAATATTGACCAATACGTGATAGTTGATGTATTTGGCAATGTGCGAATAGGAGGATTTAGGATTTTTGGACGAATGATGCACCTCAATCAAGCAGGAAATTCAGGTTCAGGTTATCAAACTTCGCCAAATTACATAGGACTTAGACGTACTTTTACGTTTGGGGTGGTGTGGCAGTTTTTTAATTAAAAAGAAAATTGTTACTGTAAAAGTTTCGTTGCAAAAATATTGATTTTTACTTGCTTTTTAATTTATATGATAATTTGGGGTGTCATTCTGAAAGAATCTGGCTGTTTGGCTGTTCCTATCAGAAAAACAGCCAGATTCTTTCAGAATGACACAAAATTAAGTCCTGATTTTTTGAACTTGTAAAAAAAATAATATTTCAAAAAAAACTGCAACGGAAATTTTACAGAAACAAAATCAGCAATTTTTTAAGCCTAAAAATCTTAAAAAATTGCTGTTTTTTATGTTTATAATGAATTATTGGCTGTTTTTCATTCCTAATTCCTAATTCTTAATTCCCAATTCTCTGCATTTCTTCCTCTGCACCTGTTTTGCGTTGTTTCAAGCCTTTTACTTGTTTATTACCAAAACGATACGTAAAATTCACACGAATTTGTCTGCTATCACTTCCACCATTTCCATTGATATAAAGTCCTGCAAATTCATTGACAGCTCGCCAAGGAAGTGTAAAAAATACGTCTGTAACCGTAAGTTTAAGCGTTCCACTTTCGCCAAAAACCTTTTTTTGTAGTGCAATATCCAAATTCCCCAATGATTGTGTGCGATAAACACCTGCCCAAATACTTGGAGAAGTCCAAAAACCTGAAAATTCTAAAGTAAAGTTTTTTGGCAATGAAAAAGTTTGTTGCCCATAAAAATTCAAACTTTGGATTTGGCGATTGATAACCCTTCCACCTCCAAAATCTGCATAATAATCAGAATGTGAGGCATTTATACTAATAAACATATTCCACCATTTGCGAATTTCCATTGGATATGTAATTCCCAAATTCCAAACTTGTAAATTCCCAAAATTTTGGGTTGACATCACGCTTTTTGTAACATTGAGCGTGTCGGTTACTTGTGCAAAAAATCCTGTTGTATTACTATAACTTAACGAAGTATTAAGCGTATAAGCGTAATTATGCGAAAGTTCCAAAGATTGTGTGTATTGTGGTTTTAGAAAAGGATTTCCTTTTTGGTAAGTCAATTCGTCCAAACGTGATTCAAAAGGATTTAAGTCTTGATAATTTGGGCGTTCTATGCGTCTGCTGTATCTCAAACCAAAAACATTTTTTTGATTGGCATTGTAACTCACGCCTGCACTTGGGAAAAAATCCAAATATTCACGTTTTACTTCTGCATTTTCATTGATTTGTTTTGCGGTAAGTGTGCCTTTTGAATTGGTTTGTTCAGCACGAACACCCAACTGAAAATCAAATTTTTTGATTTTTATTTGATAATTTACATAAAGTGCATTTACATTTTCCAAATACGTAAAAAGATTTGACCTTTCATTATCAATGGTTTCAGCGTTGTTATTTGGATTTATATTATAAAAACCAAAATTATTATCTGTATTCACAAAAGCAATTTTAGCCCCAAAACCTAATTTTCCTTTGCCTAATCTTTGTTCCCAATCTGCTTTGATATTGCCCAAAATAATATTAGTTGGTGTAACCATTCTGTAATTTATGCGTGCAAATAATTGGTTGCCTGAATAGGTATTTGGTTGCAAAAAATCTCTGTCATTTTTGAAAAAACCAACATTTGCATCAATATTTAGGCTTCTTCCTGAGGTGTCAGCATAACGATAATTTGTATTAAAATTCGAACTAAAACGTTGTGCTTTTGTGGTATTTTCTGCTTTTAGATTGTTAAAAGTTGGATTATTTCCTGAAATATCTGTATTGCTGTTTGTGAGTGCATACACATCTGCAAAATTGCCTGTGATACCAAAACCCAACGTATTTTTTTTGTCCAAAAAGAAATCTGCTCCAGCTCTTAGATTATGTGCATTTGCTTCTGAAGCTGTGTTACTTGTTTGGTTAAACCTTGAGCTATTTTGTGAGCGGTCAAGGTCAATAAAATTATATTCTTTGGCAATTCTTGGGCTATAATTGATAAAATAACTTGCTTTTGCGGTGCGATTATTTAAGGTAACACTTCCATTATAACGTGTAAATTTTCCATGACCTACGCCCAATGTAAAACTACCATTTGAGCCAAGATTTTTGTTTTTCTTAAAACGAATATTAATAATACCAGCATTTCCAGAGGCATCATATTTGGCAGAAGGTTGTGTAATAAGCTCTATTGCCTCAATATCTACACCCTGAACTGTACGCAAATAATCCGCCAAATCCTTACCTGTAAGCGGAGAAGGTCGCCCATCTATATACACACGCATTGCAGGTTTTCCTTGCAGATTGATATTGTCATTATTGTCAATTACAACGCCAGGCGATTTTTGCAAAAGTTCAAATGCGGTGCTTCCTGTTGCAGAAATTAGGTTTTCCACATTAAAAACGGTTTTATCAGGTTGAATTTCAACGATAGGACGTTTTGCTTTGATTTCCACTGCTTCCATTTCACCATCATTTTTGAGCGTAATTTTTCCTAAATCAGTATCTTTGTCCAAGTTAATCATTGGGCTAATAAAATTCGCAAAACCTGACATTTCTGCTTTGAGGCGATAATTATTTGGTGCAATATTTTCAAAAGTTACTTCTCCTTTTTCATTTGTAACAAGAAATTTGGTGAGTGTGCTGTCTTTTTTGCCTGCTTTTTCACCAATACGCCAAAGGCTTATGGTTGCAAAAGCAAGCGGTTCGTTGGTATTTTCAATAAAAGTAGCTTTTAAAGAAAAATTTTGGGCTTGTGTTTTCTGAAATGAAAACAACGTTAAAAATAACATTGCACAAAGAAAGATAAAAAAATAAGAGTTTAATTTTTTTAGTGTTTTTTGTAATAAATTTTTAGATAAATTATTCATAAGGACTGTTTTTTGTAATAATAATTTCTAAATGTGTTTGCTAATAGTTTTAAAAATTACATTTTTATTTAAAAAAATAAAATTTTAACATTTTTTAGCAAACCTATAAGGTTTTTAAAAACCTTATAGGTTTAATTGCTTCACAAAAATAAACCGCCCAAATGACACAAAATAGCAAATTCCGATGAGTTGCAAATACAGTCGTTGAATTGCAAGAAAATATTTCTTGCTTTGGTTGATTAGGTTTATTTTTGGGGAAAATTAAATTTTTAAAAATATGCCCAAAATAAAATTTGTTCAAATTGCGTTTTTTGTGTCTTATAATCTTTTTTTGATGTTTATTTATGGCGTGTGTTTGTATATCAATACGCAAGGAAAAGATAATTTTTTGCCACGTTTGACCATTGATTATTTGGCAAAAGCGATTTTGATATTGCCTTTTTATTGGTTGATATTTGTAAGATTAAGACAAAGAAGTATCAGAAAAAGGCTTTTATTACATTTTATTATTTGCCCTATGTATGTGCGAATTTGGCTTTTTAGTTACCATTTTGTGTGTGATATGTTCAAAATTGGTTATATGACAGGCATTGCACAGGTTTGGGACGTGTATATTCCATTTTTGATTTACATTTCGCAGTTTAGCATTTTTCATATTTACGAATATTACGAAAATTATCAAAATCAACTTATAAAAGAAAGTGATTTGGCAAAAGCAAAACTCAATAGCGAACTTATAGCACTCAAAGCCCAAATAAATCCACACTTTTTGTATAATATTTTTAATACCATAAATGCGTCTATTCCCATTGAACAGGAAAATACACGTGAATTGATAGCAAAATTGTCAGATTTATTTAGGTATCAGTTACGTTTTTCGCAGGAAGATTGGGTTACAATTCGTGAAGAAGTAGATTTTTTGCAAAAATATTTAGAATTAGAACAAGCACGTTTTTCGGAAAGATTGGAGATTTTTATTGATGTAGAAAAAGGCATAGAAAATACTTTAATTCCACCTTTGATTTTGCAACCAATCGTTGAAAATGCTGTAAAACACGCCATTGCACCGCTTATTAGCAAAGGAAAAATTGAAATTTTGATTTATAAAAAAGAAATTTTAAAAAATCAAAAAAACATTCAAAAAATCCATTTTAGCATAAAAGACACAGGCAAAAAATTAGAAAATTTTGATAATCTTTACAATAATAAAGGTATTGGCTTAAAAAATACTCGCCTAAGATTAGAAAAATTATACAACGAAACCTTACATTTTGAAGCACTTAATCCGCAAGGTTTGGAGGTGTGGTTTAGTTTAGTAGTCAGGGATTAGTAATCAGGTGTCAGGAAAACAGCCAACAACTTCTTCATTTTGAATATTTAAATTATTTTTATTCCCCCTTTGGGGGTTAGGGGGCTTATTTTTATGAAAAAACTAATAATTATTGATGATGAATCTGCGGGCAGAAAACTCATCAGAGAATATTTACAAGATTATGAAGATTGTGAAGTAATTGGGGAGGCAACCAATGGCGAGGAAGCTGTGGAATTGATACAAAAATTAAAACCAGATTTGATTTTTTTGGATATTCAGATGCCAATTTTTAATGGATTTGAGGTTTTGATGCAATTAGATGAGATTCCACAAGTGATTTTTTCAACCGCTTATGACCAATATGCTTTGAAAGCATTTGATGTTCACGCATTGGATTATCTGTTAAAACCTTACACACGCACACGTTTTGCCAAAGCAATGGAAAAAGTGCCAAAACCTGAAAATTTGCAAAATTTTGCAGAAAGTTTGGTTTTGCCAACTGCTTACACCGAAAAATTTTTTATTCAAAAACACCAAAAACTCATTACAGTTGCCTCCAAAGATATTATTTATATTTCCGCAGAAGGTGATTATGCAAATTTAACGACCACAAAAGGCAAATTTTTGAGTAATTATGGCATTGGACACATTGAAACAAAACTAAATCCACAAAATTTTATGCGTATTCACCGCTCTACCATCATAAATTTTGATTTTATCAAAGAAATCCAAAAACAAATTAGCAGTTATGATGTCATTATGAGCAATGATGATGTGTGCAGGGTTAGTCGTGGTTATATGGATAAAATCAAAGAAAGGATTGTATAATGAGCTTGGAACTGCAGAAAAGTATTAAAAAGCATTCTTTAATGATTTTAAGCGTTTTTTTCTTTGTAAAAAATTATTAAAAAAAATAAATTTTAGACTTAAAAAAAGGTCTGTACCGTAGCTTGCGGAGGTCTGACCTTTTTTTATCCGCTAAAAATTGCTTTTTGTGGCTTGAAAATCTCAAAAAATATCGTCAGACCTCCGTAAACTACGGTGCAGACGATATTTTTTGAGATTTCTGTTTAAATATCCAACGGAAAAAATTTTGGTTTTCCAAATACCGTAGAAAGCATTTTGCGATACGCATCAAAACTTTCAAAAGCCTTATAATGTGGTGTAATAAAAAAATCAATTAAGGTTTCGTTGCAATGTTTTTTGAGCCTTACCCCATTCCCTGAACTATCACCCAAAAGAAACAACGCAGTATTTTGGATAAGCGTAAGGTCAATATTTGCACTTGCACGTTTGTCAAAAAAAACAGGATTTGGATACCAATTTATATATTTGGAGGAAATCGTGGTAAGCGTATTGTTAAGCGGTGCAAGATGATAAAACGACACACAAACAATTCCGTGTGTGTGAGGCACTACACAAAGGCTTTCAGGCGTAAGCCCTGCGTGGCAATATCCAACTTGGTGCAACCACGCCACCAACTCAAACATTCTGCTTGTAACCCAAGTAATGTGATGTTGGGGCAATGTAAGATGTGCAAAAGAAACTGACCTTTCGTGCAGAAACACATACAAATAATCGCCTTTAAACTCCATTTTTTGGGGAAGGTATTTTTGAAAATGTAAAGACGCATCATCTTTGAGGGACATTAGTTTTTGGTAATTTGCAAAGGATTTTTCCAAAACCTCTTTTTTTCCCTTAAAAATCAGCACATTATTATTACTATTTTCCCATTGAAAATCCCCTGCGTCATCAGCCAAACGTGTAAGATTTTCTAAAACTGCTTTAAAAGTATTGATTTTTGTAACTGCTTCGTGGGCTTTGGGCAAGTCGCAAATATCAGGATGTAAAAGTTTTATGTAAGAAATGTATTCTTTTTTAAAACTTTGTTTTGTAAAAATCTCTTCTGGATTATTGCATTTTAGGATTTTATCAATGAGGTTTTGTGCGTCCATATTTTATGCTGAGGTGTAAGTAGCAAGGAGAAAGGTGCAAGTACAAAAAGGCAAAAATAGTTAAAATACAAGTGTTAGGAATGTGTAAATTTTAATGTGGATATATTTGGCATTTCACAGGCATAAATGCCTGTGCTTTACATAAAAATAAAAAAAAGAAATCTGTGAAAATTTGTGTTAATCCGTAAAATCCGTGTTCCAAACTCACCATTTTATTTTTCACTTATTTTATAAAAAACTTTTTTCTTTTTCTCTATTTTGATACAAAAAATACAAAATAACAACTGTTAAACCAAAAGAAGCCAACACCATTGTTATATCAGGGCTTTCTTGTTTGATAACGTCCAACTCAATTACCTTATTTTTATACAAATAAACCATCAACAGAGTAAGGCTATTATTCAAAAAATGTCCCCAAATCGCCACACGAATATCTTGTGTCCATACATACAAGTACCCAAACATAGCCCCCAACAACATACGAGGCACAAATCCAAAAAACTGGAAATGTATTGCACTAAACGTAATCGCACTTACCCAAATAGCAATATGATGTGCATAAGGACTTGGCGAAAAACTTTCTTGTAATTTTGGTTGTAAAATTCCCCTAAAAAGCCATTCCTCACCCACCGCAGGCAAAACGCCAATCACCAAAACACCTAACAGAAATTCCCAAATATTGCTAAAATTTGTCAAAAATAACGTCAGAACTTGTGCTTGACTTTCGCTTTCTAATGCCCACGTATGAAAAGGCTCAGGAAATTTTATTTCGTTATTCCACGCCACAACCCACGAAGTAAAAGGCATTACAACAATCACCAACGCAAAAACAGGCAATAATGAAATAAAAAATTTTGGGGAATTATTTTTAAAATAACCAAAACCTTTTTCTTCAAAAAAATACAAAAAAATCCACGTAGATACCAAAAATCCACCAACCGCAGTACAAGCCTGCAAATACAACAAAATTGCTTTGCCTTGTGGGTGAAGTTGCAAACTCACAGGATTAAAAAAATTTGCAAATTCTTGGGCATTAGAAAGCATTTTCATTACATCAAGCTCAAATATTAAACCCAATGTAAAAACGCCAAACAATGTTCCCATTGTAAGCCCAAGTAAGAATAAACCTGATATTTTTAATAAATCACCAATGATTTTCATGTTTAAAGTTTAAGGTTCAAAGTTTAAGGTTCAAAGTTTAAGATTTATTCTTTGGAATTATTCAAATATTAAAAAGAATAACCTAATTACTTTGAAAATGATAATGAAAGTTGCAAATATAAAACTATTTTTATTTTTATAAGAGGCTTTACATTTTTTTAAACCTTAAACTTTGAACTTTAAACCTTATTACGCAAAAGGCAAAAACAATTCAAATGTACTGCCTTTTCCTAATTCACTTTCCAATGCAATATGTCCTTTGTGCGCATCAACCATCAATTTTACATACGCCAAGCCCAAACCAAAACCTTTTACATCGTGTACATTTCCCGTTGCTACACGATAAAATTTCTCAAAAATATGTTTTTGTTTATCCTTACTCATACCAATTCCATTGTCTTGAATAGAAATCACAACACCATCTTGACGGTTGTGCGTTGATATTTGAATGTCAGGTTTTTTGGGCGTATATTTATTAGCATTATCCAAAAGATTAGAAATGACATTGGTAAGATGTGTAATATCTGCCTTGATATTCGTATTAAGTGCCTGCAAAGAACAACGAATTTGACCGCCTTTGCTTTTTACTTGAAGGTCTAATGTGTTAATGGCATTTTGGATAATTTGATGAATATTTGCCTCTACTTTTTGAAGTTGGAAATCGCCACGTTCAAGTTTGGCAATACGCAAAACCTGTTCTACTTGTAACTGAAGTTTTTGGTTTTCTTGGTAAATAATATCCGAAAAATGCGTAATTTTTTGTTGGTCATCCAAAACTTTATTTTTTCTAAGCATATTACTCGCAAGTGCAATGGTAGAAATAGGCGTTTTGAGTTCGTGGGTCATATTATTGATAAAATCCGCAGTCATTTCTGACATTTTCTTTTGTTGCCAAATCGTGTAAATTGTCATACAAAGGCACAAAATCACAAGCCCAATCAACAACACAGAGCCTAATAACATTCCGCCCATTTGTGCAAAAATATATTCATTTGGATTTAGAAAAGTTACTTGAAGTTCTACTTTTTGGGGTTTAAAACTTCTATCCAAGCAAATTCCGTGTGTATTTTTATTGTTTTTAATATCAAAACAATTTTTTGCGTAATTTTGATGGTCTTTATCAAAAAATGCAAATTTGTACGCCAATTCTATTTGATGAAATCTAAACTCTGACATCAACAATGAATCTACTTTTGCTTTTTGGATATTATTTAAGGCAATGGTCATATTTTTGGCTTTATTTGCCAAAATCTCATTTTTGATGTGCTGACGCAATAAAGAATCTTTTGAAAACTTATGACTAATGCGATATGATGCCAACGTAAGGCGGTGTTTGAGTTGTGATTCCCTCAATTCAACAGCGTGTTTTATCCAACTTATTTGCATCAATACCAATCCCAAAAGCGACAAGGCTGATGTGATGATGATAAGAATAATACGTTTTTTTTTCATAATGCCCCCTAACCCCCAAAGGGGGAATTTTTGTTAAAGGAAATTTGTAAAATTATTTTTATGCAAATTTAGATTTTTGTTCAAAAATAAAATTATATTTAACACGTATTTAACAAGCAAATTGTTTTAACTTTTGGAGGGTTTCAAACCCTCCAAAAGTTTTTATTGGATATATTTCTTAAAAATTAAACCAAATATCATAATTTTTTTCTGAAAATATTTCTTTAACTAAAATTTTATTTGGTAAATCATCAAAAATTCCAAAAATAGTAGCTCCTGAACCGCTCATATTTGCAAAAGACGCACCTAATTCATAAAGTTTGTTTTTTGTGTGTTCTAAAACAGGAAATTTAGGAAAAAGTGATTTTTCAAAATCATTTTCTAATACGTTTTTCCAATTCAAAAACGGTTCTTTTAACAATTCTTTGATGTGTGGGCGTGTGTTGTTGGGCTTTATGTGTGCAAAAGCATCTTTGGTGCTGATGTGAATATGTGGTTTTACCAACACAAAAAACTTTTCTTTCAAAAAATCTACTGCATTATATTCTTCCAAAATTTCGCCTCTCCCCTCTCCTATTTGTGGTTTATTTTTTACAAAAAATGCACAATCACTGCCTAATTTTGAGGCGTATTCTTCTAATTTTTTTGTTTCCAATTTTTCATTATTCAAATCCAATGAAAATATTTGATTAAGCATCAAAAGCACCGCAGTTGCATCAGCAGAGCCACCGCCCAAACCTGCACCTGTTGGAATATTTTTGTGAAGTTGCATCACAATAGGTAAAATTTTATTTGGAAAATCATTTTTCAATAAATGAAATGCTTTTACACAAAGATTTTCGTCAGGATTACCCAAAATTTCAATGCCAGATTGTTGAAAAATAATGTCTTTTTGCGTATTTTCTTCAGTATTTTGTGGCAAAATTTCCAACGCATCACACCACATCACAGGATAAAATAATGTTTGTAAATCGTGGTAATTGTCCGCTCTTTTGCCTGTGATATGCAAACCAATGTTTATTTTGGCATTTGGAAAATGTATCATAATGAATGGTGAATGTTGAATGATAAATGATAAATGTAACAGCCAACAGCCTTGTTTGTTTATTTATTCTTGTGCAACAATTTGGCTGTTTCATTTACCATTCAACATTTATCATTTAACATTTTAAATGTTTCTATTGCTGGAATCTCTTATAACAAGTTTTGTAGTAATAATTTTTGTTTGGAATTGATAAGGAATCACATTATCTTTATTTTTGGTATCTTTTTGGTGTTTTATTTGTTCCAAAAACAAAGATGCAACTGCTTGCCCCATTTCAAAACCAGACTGTGAGATAGTACTAAGAGGTGGTTCTACGATTTGAGCCACAGGATTATCGCCAAAACCAATAATTGCAATGTCAGTAGGAATAATTTTTCCAGCTTGTTTGCAGGCACGCATTGCACCAATGGCAGTATCATCATTTACCGCAAAAATTCCATCAATAACTTCACCTTTTGCCAAAAGTCCTTTGATGGTTTCATAACCTTTATCAAAATTATCACTTACAATAATTGTATTTTTCTGAATATTATGTTTTGTAAGTGCCTCCAAATAACCTCTTGAACGATTTTCGCTGATATGAAGTCCATCAGGGCCTGCGAGGTGAATGATATTTTTGCAACCTTGTGTAATGAGGTGTTCAGTTGCGTGAAAAGCACCTTCATAATCATCAACGATTACTTTAGAGGCTTGTATTTCGTCAGTTTCTCTATCAAAAAATACAATCGGAATTTTGCTTTTTTGGGCTTTTACGAGGTGTTTATAAGATTTTGTTTGACTTGCAATAGAGATAAAAAGTCCATCAACTCTATTACCAATAAAAGCCTCCACACTATCCACTTCTTTCTCAAAAAATTCATTAGATTGGGCAATTACAAGCCTATATTTTTGTTTGGAGGCTACATCTTCAATACCACTCACAATCGTAGAAAAAAAATGATGTACTACACTTGGAAGCACAATCCCCAATGTAAAAGTTTGGCTATTTCTAAGGCTTTTGGCTACAATATTAGGTTGATAGTCCAATTCTTCAGCTTTGGCAAGGATTTTTTTCTTAGTGTCATCACTTATATCAGCGTGATTACGCAAAGCACGTGAAACAGTAGAAGGTGATATTTTGAGTGCATCAGCTATGTCTTTTATGGTGGTTTGTTTTTCGTCTATCATTGTGGGCAAAATATTATTGTGATTGTAAATATTTATTCAGATTAAAATATATGTTTTGTTGAATAAAAATGTTTTATTTTTTTTAATATTTTTTAAAAATTGTATAATTTTTTAAGCGTATTTAAAATAAAACTTGTTCAAAAATAACCAAAAAAAATAAATAACAAAGGTTTTTTTCATTCTAAATCAAAAAAATTAACAAAAAAATTAACTTTGCAGATAAATTTTTCTAAAAATAATTTCAAACTTTCAACAAAAATAAAAATACAATAGAGTTCTTTAAATGAAAGATTTTTACCAAATATTTAATTTTTAAATATTTTAAGTGTTTTATCAAAATTTTTTATTACTTTTTGTTTATATTTTTAACGTATAATTTAAAATTCCATAAGGCACAGCCCAATACCATCAAATCGTCAATGTCCTTGTTGTTTTGTTGCCTATTTTCAATTTTAAGCGAAAATCCTCTTT
>JAAFIN010000121.1 GCA_013297825.1 Cytophagales bacterium | reverse complement strand
GGCTTTAAATGGTTTTGCGGTGGTGCAAAACGAAGATTACAAATATGGTTATATCAACGAACAAGGCGAAGAAGTAATTGCTTGTGCGTATGATTATTGCTATAATTTTTCAGCAACAGGATTTGCAGTTGTTACGCAAAATGAACGAATGGGGCTTATTGATACCAAAGGAAATTTTGTACTAAAACCTGAATTTTTAAGTGTTGATATTGATAGTGAAGGCGAATTTGCGATTTTGCACTTTTATATAGAAGGTGATGATTATACACGTGATTACAAATTTTTTAACCTTTCTACCAAAAAAACATCTAATATTTTATCTCGTGGCACATTGGAGCTTGTGCGTACTTCTGACAATAAAATTTCATTTATTGCAGGCAATACAGATAATTTTTATGGAATAATTGATGAAAATGATAATATTTTAGTGCCTTTTGAATACAATCAGATTTATAAAGTTGTGGATTTTTTGGTGGCTAATAAACACGAAACAAGTTTTTATCAATTATTTGACATCAACAGAAAACCAATTTTGCCACCTGATACATTTCACAATGTGGATTTTACAGAAGACAATAATCATATACAAGTTTCCAAATACCAAGAAGAAAAAGAAACCTATTTGTATGGATTATTTGATTTAACAGGAAAAGAAATTTTGCCTTGTGTGTATGCACACATAAAAATTATCAACGAAAATATGATAATTGTGTGTGAAGAAAACGACACGCCAAACGAAAATGATTATCTTGTCATAGATTTTAACCAAAAAGTGCTTTCACCCAAAAAATACGCATATTTGGATATTATTTCAGATAAATATCAAATTTTGAGATATACGAATGAAGCATCAGACGATAATCAAAAATTTGGTTTAATGGATTTTTCTTTTAATGAAATTACCAAAGAAGAATATGTTACACAAATTTATATGGGTTTTGATTTTGATGTGGAAATGACAATATTGAGCAAATTTTCAGAAATAGAAGGCGTTTTACCAATGGGTGTTTTTGATTTTAAAACCAAAAAAATTGTGCTTCCTGCTGAATATGACAATATACACGCCATTTCAAAAGATTATCTTTCAGTAAGAAAAGGCAATCCAAATAACCCAGAAGATAATCTATTTTTTGGAATTTTTGATGCAAAAACCTTCAAAGAAGTTTTGCCTGTTACATATCCTAATGATTTTGAATGTGTTTTTGGTGAAAATGAAAATCTTTTGGGTTTTGTTACCAAAAATAAGGAAAATAAAAAAGGAATGATAAATCTGCAACAAAAAACGCTTATTCCTTTTGAATTTGATGAAATTTATCCTTATTATGACAATCAAAACCAAACAATAAGCGTATTAAATTACATTTATTATAATAAAAAAGGCATTTTTCCAAAAAATGAATTGGTGGATAGTGTAAAAGATACCTATAATTTGCCTATTTCTTTCTTGGAAAATGGAGAAGTTTTGTTTGAAATAAAAAACAAAAACGAAGAAAAAGGTTTTGCAAATGAAAAAATGGAAATTGTTATCCCAATGGAATATGCAGGAGTTTATCCTGTGAAAGAAAATCTTTGTGTGGTAGCAAAAAGCGGGGCAGGAACAGGCGTGATTAACCTCAAAAACGAGGTAATTGTTCCGTTTGAATATGCTTACGCAGTGAGTTATGAATACAAAGATGGTTATACAATGCTTGTAAGTCAGGAAGGTTATAATTATGTGGTATTTGATACCAAAGGCAATAATCTCACAAGTCATTTGCAATTACCATCTTTATTGACTTTCGTAGGCGAGCATTGTATCGTGTATCAAGACCCAAACAATAATCACGTACAAACTTTATACAATCTCCAAACCAAACAAAAAATTGTGTTGGAAGGATTGGAACAATATACTGCACAATATTTCCGTGATGGTGTTTTGCATTTATTAAATCAAAGCGAATACCCTTACAAATCCGCATTTGTGAATACAAAAGGCGAAAGAATTTTGCAGGAATTTGAGCAATTTGAAAATGCAGAATATGAAATAACCTTTGAAAAAGGATATGCGCATTTTATCAAACCAGCACAAGAGGGCGAAGAATTTAATCAGCATATTTTTGTAAAACCTAATGGCGAAATTATCACCAAATATATTGCTTGGCAGGTGTGTTATGGTAGTGAAAATGCGTTTTTTTACATCAAAAGTTCAGGTTGGGGACTTGTAGATGCCAAAGGTAACGAGCTTGTGCGTGATGGACATTCAGAAAATTGTCAGTTTATTACACCTACAAAAGCAATTTTTAAGGAAGAAACCTCATCAGAAACGCTATATCGCATATATGACACTGAAACCAAAGAACTCAAAGAAATTCCTTATCAAATTTCGGTTTATAGTAATTCTTCCATAGATAATTATGTGTATGAAGAAAATGGAAAATATTTTATACCTGCTTACAAACAAAATTCAGGAGAAGAATATTCATACTCTTATGGATTTATCAATGAAGAAGGGGAGGAGGTAATTCCATTTGAGTATGATGAAATTTTTGCCTTCAAAAATGGGCTTGCATCTGTCAAAAAAGGCGAATTGTGGGGTGTTATCAATACCAAAAACGAAATTATTTTGCCTATTCAATACGAAAAAGCAGAACCTTATAATGGTGCTTTTGGGGTGGCAAGCAAATCAGAAAATTATAAGATAAGTGTTTGAGTAGAAAGTAAAAAGGTGTAAGGAGAAAATACAAAAACAGCTAAAATACAAATGAAACACCGTTTAAGGCAAATAATTACCTTTTTTTTTACACAAAAAAGAAAAAATATTTCAATAGATTTTTATTCAACCACATTTTAATTTAATAGCATTTTAAGTGCATTTCAATTTTTTATGAAAAAAGACGATAAAAAATATACATTTTCTGATATTGTAGATTTCTTTTTGATGATTGGCGGTTTGGGACTTGGAGGAATTTTTTTGTTGATGATTCTCTTTCAGCCTCGTTTTATGATACCAAAACCATTATTACTTATTGATTTATTGTTATTAGCATTGGGTTCTATTGGCTCTACACGTATGTTATTACGCCAAAAACAAAATGAAATAGATGAATTAGAGGAACTATTACCTCCTACTGCTCAAAATCGTTTGCAAAGTTTTGCACAAACGCCCATTTCGCAAGTTTCCAATACAAATATACGTAATATTGCGATTGAAGGAGATTTAGAAGTGCGTTTTTTGGAGGCACTTTTACACAAAAAAGGTCGTATTTCGCTTGTGGAAGCGGTTGTTTTGGTGCGTGAAAGCATTGATAAACTTCTTCCTATTATTGAAAGATTACAAGCAAAAGGTATTATCGGAACAGAAATAGAAGAAAATGGACAGATTGTATATGTGTCAATTTAATTAGGAATTGGGAATTAGGAATGAAACAGCCTTTTTAATGGTAAATGTTGAATGGTAAATGGTGAATGAAACAGCCTTTTTATTGTTTAAACCTTAAACTTTTGAACCTTAAACTTTTTAAACCTGAATTAACTGCAAAAAAATCGCAACAAGTGGCGAAATTAACAAAATACCATCAAATCGGTCTAAAAATCCACCGTGACCAGGCAAATATTCGCTTGCGTCTTTGATGTGAAGACTTCTTTTGAACATACTTTCTGCCAAATCACCATAATTAGCAAATACCACCACAATACACGCTACACCAAACCACGCAAAAACTGATAAATCTTGTAAATATTGCGTAATAATATACGTAAGTACAAAGACCGACAAAGAACCACCAAAAGTACCTTCCCACGATTTTTTTGGTGAAATTCGTGCAAAAAGTGGAGTCTTTCCAAATTGTGAGCCAATAAAATACGCCACCACATCGTGAATCCATATCAAAAAAAATAATCCTAAAATTATTTGATAACTATAATATCCTTTGCAAAAAACTGCCCATTGCAAAGCCCAAAAAGGCACAGCCACATACAACAAACCTGCCCAAGTCAAAGCCATTGCGATAAAAGGTCGTTCATCATCTTTGTCATATAGTTTTTGGACATTCATACCAACACTCAAAACCGCCAAAATCGCATAATATTGAGGCGAAAAATATTGCATCAATACGCCAAATGTAATAACATAACCTACAATATGAGCAAAAATTCCTTGCCAAAATAAAGTTTTGTAATTGTGTTTTTGCAGAATAGCATAAAATTCAACCAAACAAACTGTTGAAATAATCAAAAAAACTACCCCAAAAGTCCATTCATTGCCCAAAATACCTGTCATCATCAACCCAAAACCACCAAATCCATATATAAGTCTTTGTTTGAGATTATCCAAAATTATGATGTAAGATTAAAATTTTATAAAAAAATTATACGAAAATTTGTCTTTGTAAAATGTAAAAATAATTAACTTTGTTTTTAATTTTAAAAAAAAATCAAAAAAAAATAAGATTTTTTTCTCTTGTACCAAAAAAATATAAAGAAAACCAATGCACAAAAATCAAAAAACTTTATTTATTTTTACTTTTTCCATTATTTCAATTTTATTTTTTATAAAATGCAATGGAAATTCAAAAAAAACCAAAGAAAATACTGCTGATACAAAATGCCAACATTGTGGTATGTTTTCTGAAAAATATCCTAAATGGCACGTAAAAATGGAAATGGAGGATAAAACAACCAAATGGACGTGTTCGCCTCGTTGTATGTTGTTGATTGTGCAAAATCACAAAAAAGGCACAAAAAAAATCATTCAACCAAAAGAAATTTGGGTAAAAGATTATTATACACTTAAAGAAATTGATGCAAAAAAAGCATTTTTTGTGTCAAAAAGTGATGTTTTTGGTGCAATGGGAGCGGATTTTGTACCATTTTCTTCAGAAAAATCTGCACAAGATTTTGCCAAAGAACATAAAAGCTCTCAAGAAAATATTTTTACTTTTGACCAAATTACCTTAGAAATTATCAAAAAAGCACTTGAATAAAGGTTTAAAGTTTAAGGTTCAAAGTTTAAGAAACAACACCTTTGCTCTGATATAAATAAAAAAATAAAAAAAAATTATGGAAAACGAAATAAAATTTTATAGTGAAGATGCAAATTATGGTGAATTTTCCAACTTTGCACCTTATGCTATCAAATTAAAAAATAAAATTTGGGCAACCACAGAACATTATTTTCAAGCCCAAAAATTTGAAAAACAAACTTATCAAGATAAAATACGCAATGCAGAAAGTCCAATGATGGCAGCACAATTGGGAAGAAGTAGAAAAGAACGTATTTTGAAAAATTGGGATAATATAAAACTTAATGTAATGTATGATGCAGTAAAAGCAAAATTCACACAATACCCTGAACTTACACAATTATTGCTTGATACAAAAGAGGCAAAAATCATAGAACACACCGAAAATGATGATTATTGGGGTGATGGTGGAGATGGGAAAGGCAAAAATATGTTAGGAAAAATTTTAATGAAAATTAGAGAAGAATTACAACAAGAAAAATAATTTGTTTTTAAATTTAATTTTAAAACTTTTTAAACCCTGAACTTTGAACCTTAAACCTTGAACTTTAAACATTAAATCTTTGAACTTTTGAACCTTAAACCTTGAACTTTAAACCTTAAACCTTGAACTTTAAACCTTGAACTTTAAACCTTGAACTTTAAACCTTGAACTTTAAACCTTAAACCTTAAACCTTGAACTTTAAACCTTAAACCTTAAACTTTTTGAAAAATTCTCCCTCACAAATTTGGTTGCCTGTGTTGTTGGCTATTGCGTGGATATTTGGCGGAATGACAACTGCTTTTTTTTATCAAAAAAAAAATGATGATACCACACAAAAGGATTTCCAACAATTACAAGAAATTCTAAATTATATTACCCAACATCACGCTGACAATCCAAATGTAAAGCAGATGACTGAAGAAATTGTAAAAAATTTCCTCAATAAACTTGACCCACATTCACGTTACATTCCGCCTTCACAGCTTACTAAGGCACATTTGGGGATAGAAAGCACCTTTGAAGGGATTGGTATTTCGTACCAAATTATCCAAGACACACTCACGATATTGGGTATTTTGCCAGATAGTCCTGCACAAAAAGCAAAGGTAGAAATAGGCGATAAATTATTAAAAATTAACCAAAAAAATATAGAAAAAAACGTAGCAGGAAAACAAAATTGTCCGCCTGTGGATAGTTTTTTGGTGTGGTTTAGGGGCGAAAAAAACTCAAAAATAAATGTTGAGTTTTTGAGAAATCAAAAAAAAATAAACCTAAATATCTCACGCAATACCATTACAAGCAAATCCATAGAAATTGCGTATATGGTAGATGACAAAACAGGTTTTATCAAAATTCAGCGTTTTTCTGCTGATGTGTATAAAGAATTTAAAGAAACACTTACACAACTCAAAAATAAAGGTGCTACGCAACTTATTTTGGATTTGAGGGACAATGGTGGTGGATATTTGGATAAAGCGGTTAATATGGCAGATGAATTATTGGACGGAAAAAAGAAAATTCTCGTTACAAAAGGCAAAAGCAGAACCGAAAATAATAATAAACAAAATAGTAAAAACAGTAAAAATTCTGAGGCTGAAACGATTTATTATGCACGCATAAATGGTCTTTTTGAAAAAGAAAAAATTGTGGTGCTTATCAATGAAAATAGTGCATCAGCTACCGAAATATTTGCAGGTGCATTGCAAGACCACGACAGAGCAACGCTGATAGGCAGGAAAACTTTTGGAAAAGGTTTGGTGCAAATGCCTTTTGTGTTGAGCAATGGCGGTGAATTGCGACTTACAACTTCACGCTATTATACGCCAAGCGGTAGAAGTATTCAAAAACCTTATCAGGATTATCTAAAAGACCTTTTGGAAGATTATCCTGCTTCACTTTTTTACAAAGACAGCATTAAATTGGATAAATCACAGATTTTTAAAACTACCAATGGGCGAACTGTGTATGGTGGGGGAGGTGTTATGCCTGATATTTTTGTGCCATTGGATACTGCTTTGTATTCCCAAAATATAGAAAATTTGGCAGAAAAACAAGCCTTTGCGATAGTTGCTTTAGATTTTTATAAAAAAGAAAAAGATAATTTTTTGCACATTTCAGATAAATTATTTCTAAAAAAAATGAATGAAATTTTAGCAAAAAATCAAAATGAAATTTTAGAAAAAATGCGTTTTTTGCTGTTGTCTGTTTCTTCAAAAAAAATAACCCCACAAGAAAAAAAGAATTTCAGCAATGACTCCCCCTTTGGGGGCTTGGGGGGCTTGTATTTTTCCCAAAAAGACATTTTGCAAATTAACCGAAATATAAAAGCTGAAATGGCTCGTTTTTTTAATAATGAAAATCTTTATTTTAAAATTATGAGCGAAGAAGATGATGTTTATAAAAAAGCATTGGGAGAATTAAGAATTGAGAATTAGGAATTAGGAATGAAACAGCCAAGTTGTTACACAATAATAAGTCTGTTGGCTGTTCCATTTACCATTTACCATTCACCATTATTCTATTCGTGTGGTGTTTTTTTCTTTTTCAAAGGAATATCCAACATCCATTCCAATACAAGTGCATTATAATCATTTGGGTCATTAGGAATTTTGTAGCCCACAATAAAAATATTATTTTTCCAATTTACTTGTACCGCAGGAATTAACATACCCAAACTATGCGTTCCTGAATACCAATCCGCAATAATACTTACATTTTTGGTAATAGGTTGTTCTATTCCTGCTATCATACTCCAAGGCTCATAAGGTGTGGTTATAATTTGGTCATTTATCAATAAACTTTTATAACCAAAAACCTGAGCAGTTCCGTGACTTATACCACCTGTGAAGCGAGTTTGTGATTTTGGTAATCGCATACTTAGATGACTATATGCCCAATGTCCTACATCAAATCTATTTGCAAAACTTAGCACATTTCCGCCTATTGTCCATTTGAATTCCCATTTTTCATATTTTTTAAGAAAAGGAAATATTTTTTTTACGCCTAAGCCTAATGCCAAATCTTTTGAGTTATCATTATTTAAGTTATTGGCACTAAAAGTAACTTCGCTATTTGCACCCAAACCCAACGTTACAAAATTAAAGCTGTTCCATTTTATATCTTTTTTCTCCCAAAAATTAGTTTGTGTTTCGTGGGTAAATTCAATGTGATTTTTATGCACCACATCAGCAGAAGGAATACCAACAATTAGAGATTGTGCATAATTTTTTGAAATAAAAAAGCACAAAATAAGGTTTAATAAAAATACCAAAGAAAAATTTTGGTAAAAAAACTGATTATTCGTTTTTTGATTCTTATGATTATTCATTTAGTTTTGAAAGTATTACTATTATTTTAGATAGTAACATTATTTTTTATAAAAATGTTTTTTTGAACAAATATTTTTTCTCTTTTTCTTGTGTTAAAAAAATGATAAAAAAATACAATTTTATAAATTACTCAACTTTCAAAATGCAGATTGGGATTTGGAAATGTGAAAAAAAATTGATAAATAGGGGTGATAGCTTTTAAACCCTAAAAAACTTCCACGCCAATATTCCCCAACCAACCAATAAAAATATACCGCCTATTGGCGTAATCGCCCCTAATTTCCCAATATTTGTGAGTGCCAACGCATACAAAGAACCTGAAAAAATCAACAATCCTATCAGCATATTATAATATGCATATTCAAGGTTTTTTTGAGGAAATAATTGCATTAAAATTGCCATACAAAGCAACGTCAAAGCGTGATAAAAATGGTAACGTGATGCCAATTCAAAGGTATCAACACGATTATTCGCAGTCAAAATATCTTTTAAAGCGTGCGCCCCAAAAGCCCCAATCGCCACCGCCAAGCCTCCAACGAGGGCAGATAATCCAATAAAGAAGTTCAAAATTTGAAAAGAAGCCCCCTAACCCCCAAAGGGGGAATTAAAAGACATAATTTAAAAGGTTAGAATAAAAAATAATCTTAATTAAAAAAGTGGGCTTTTACTCCCCCTTTGGGGGCTGGGGGGCTTTTTCTTGCTTCCTTTTCTTCAATTCTTCCATTTTCTCACTAAGATTTTCTTTTTCCTTATTGAGAGAGTCCAAAGTAGGCGGATTAGGATAATTGTAAGGTGTAGCAGATTTTAATCTACAAGTGTATTTTGCAGGATTGATGTTTTCTTTTACTTTAAAAGGAATACTTTGTCCTTCGTTAATGCTTTCTACCTCTTTTGGTAAGGTTTTGATTTCTTTGCCTGCTTTGTCATAATACGTTACATCAATAAAAATATCCTTAAATTTTACATCATCAAGTTTATTGGTAACCGTAATTTCAAACGTAAATTCACCACCAATTTCGTCATTTTCAATGATTTGGTCAGTAATTACAAGTTTTTTAAGCATTTGGTCTTTGCGAAATTGGTCATCACTTTTAATAAAATCCTCAATTTTTTTGATTTCGTTTTTAAGGCTATCAATTTGCAGGTCTTCTTTGGTTTTTTTCTCCTCCTTTACCTCTTTTTTTTCTTCTTTTGATGGTTTTTTATCTTCCTCAAATTCCTTTACATCAGCTACGTTTTTGGTTAAATTTTCAGAGGTTTTATTTACTTCCAAATAAATAAAATAGCCCACAATGCCCACAAGTGCCAAAAGTGCCACAGAAATCAACGCAAATGAACTATCACGCCTTTGACGTGCTTTTTCTATGGTTTTTGCAGGATTTTTTTTGCGGATTGTATTAGCGTTATTGCCTGAATTGTTGCCTGAATTATTGTTTTGAGGTTGAATAATTGCCAAAATATCTTTTTTCATTTCCTCACAATTTTGATAACGATTTTGTGGATTTTTGGCGGTTGCTTTGTCAATAATTTGGCGAACTTTTGCAGAAATAGAAGTATCTTGTGGCAGAAGTTCATTGATTATTTGGTTGTAAATCGTAAATTCAGATTGTGATTGTGTGTTGTAAGGATTTTTGCCTGTAAGCATTTCATACAGCAATACGCCCAAACTATAAATATCAGTTTTTATATCAATATTTTCACCTTTTACCTGCTCAGGACTCATATAAAGCACTGTACCAATTTTTACGCCTGCTTGTGTTTGGGTTGGGGTATTGGTTTTTAGAATTTTTGCAATACCAAAATCAAGGATTTTTGCTTTATTTTGATTTTCCTCAAAAATTATATTAGAAGGTTTAATATCTCTATGCACGATGGCTTTTTGGTGAGCGTATTGCACACCGTCCAAGATTTGGCAAAAAATTTCTAAGGCTTTATTTTCAGAAATTTTCCCATATTTTTGTAAATATTCATCTAAAGGCAAACCTTCCACATATTCCATTATCAAAAAAAGTCCCTTTGCATCTTCCCAATAATCATACAATGTAACAATATTGAGGTGTTGGAGAGCTGAAAGTGTGGAGGCTTCCTGTCTAAATCTTTCTTTGATTTCGGTGCGATTTACAAGTTCAGGATTAAGAACTTTAATGGCTACTTTTCTACCAAGTTGGGTATGCGTTGCCAAATAAACCGTACCTATACCGCCTTCACCAATTTTTTTTTCAATAAGATAATTTAAAATTTTTTCTCCAAGCATAAGGGTTTAATGTTCAAGGTTTAAAGTTTAAGGTTCAAAAGCTCAAAAAATGGCTCAAAAGTTCAATTTAAAAAATATATAAGTAATCATACTTATTTAGTTTATATTATTCAAAAAAGTAATTTTATAAAAAAAATGCTTCTAAAACTCTTGGAGGGTTTCAAACCCTCCAAGAGTTGAAATCCTATAATATAAACTATTTTAGTATTGATATATATTAAAAAATATATATTAAAAAATATACATCAGGTTGATAATCAATGTGTTACAAAAATAATATTTAAAAATTAAGTTAAAAAAACACCTTTCTGAGTTTTTTAAGCATTTTGAGTTTTTTGAGCTTTCTTTTATGATTTTATGGCGGTTACTTCAATTTCTATTTTAATTTTTTCATTTATAAGTTTTGCACAAAAAGCGGTACAGGCTGGTCTAATATCTTCAAAATATTTTCTAATAGTTGGGTGGCATTTTTCAAAATCATTTGCATCAGCCAAAATATAATGAACTCTTACAACATCTTTTAATGATGAGCCTGCTTGTTGCAAAGCAAATTCAATATTTTTGAAAGTTTGTTCTGTTTGCTCCACAATATCATCAGAGATTATCGCAGTTGCATAATCATAACCTGTGCAACCTGACACATAAACGGTTTTATCTACCACAACAGCTCTTGAATAAGCAACTTCTTTTTCAAAAATAGACCCTGTACTTATGAGTTGTTTGTCCATATTTTTTACTTCTATTTTAAATTTTTGGTATATATTTTTAGTTATATATAAAATAAACCTTAACTTTTCTTTGATATTTTTCTTTTTTTCAAAAAAAAAATTATCTTTGAAAATAAAGTTATTTTTAAATTATTTTTTTAAAGCTATTTTTAAGCTAAAATTTTTTATAAAATTTAAAAATAAAAATTATAAAAATTCAAAACAACCACAAAGTTAGGTTTTTGCATTAAAAATACCAACAAAAATAGCTTTAAATTTTGTAAAAACATTTTCTACACTTAACATTTATGCAATTACCAGAAAATAATTTAGAAGAAAAAAAAAAATATTATAATCCTGCAACTACCTTTAAAAATTCGTCTATTATTGCAGTAGGCGTAATTATTGGGCTTGTAATCCTTAACCAAACGTTTAATTATTATTTTTTGCAACAATATATCAATGAAAGCAATATCATTTCTATAGCAGGTCGCCAACGTGTGTTGTGCCAACGCATTGCCAAAGATATTATGATTGTGTCCAATCAGCAACAGCAACAAATGGATTCTTCCACCATTGCAAAAAAATATAAAAAAGACCTTATTCAAAATATTCAAGCGTGGGAAAAAGGACATTATGCCCTCCAAACAGGAGATGACGAGCTTGGCGTGCCTGAACATCATCATTCTGAAAAATTAAAAAACCTTTTTCACGAGTTAAATGGGCATTTTGATAATATGTATCACCTCACACGCAATTTTGTAGAACATAAATTTTCAAAAGAAATTTCTCAGAAAAATATTGATGAAATTCTCAAATATGAAGGTCTGTTTTTGGATACAATGGACAAAATCGTAAAACAATATGGCAAAGAAATGGCAGATAAATTGTTTTTTTTGAAAAATTTGCAGTTTTTTATGTTTGGTATTACCTTGTTAATTGTGATATTGGAAGGACTTTTTGTATTTAAACCAATGGTAAAAAAAATTGAAAAATATTTTTTTAAAAATAATGCTATTCAAACTGCTCTTGAAAAATCTAATGCAGAAATGCTTATCTCAAAAGAAGAACTTGAACAAAATAATGAAGAACTTACACTTATAAACGAAAACCTCAAACAAGCCAAAGCTGATGCTTCTAATGCACTCAAAGAACTATCTGATAATTTGGTGTATGCACATTACATACAACAGGCTTTTTTGCCTAACAAAGACCATGTAATTTCTCAATTTGGAGGTGGATTTATATTTGATAGACCAAAAGATATTGTAAGCGGTGATTTTTATTGGTATTCCAAAATTAACAATACAAAAATTATTTGTGTGGGTGATTGCACAGGACACGGTGTTTCTGGTTCGTTGATGACAATGGTGTGTATGGCTTTGTTGAATGAAATTGTCAATGAGAAAAAAATTATTTCACCCTCTGATATTTTGATTGAAATGGATAAACGTATTACTGAAACTTTACAAGGACAACATGACGAAGAAAACAGAATTAATGATGGTATGGACGGTGTTATTGTTGCGGTTGATGAAAAAAATAGGAGTTTGATATTTGCAGGTGCTAAATCTTCTATTTATGTGGTAAAAAAAGGCGAAATTTTGGAAATAAAAGGTAGTAATTATCCTGTTGGAAATCTGCAATATGGGCGTACAAAAAACTATACCGAAGAATATATTGAACTTAATACCAATGATTGGATTTTTATGTCTTCTGATGGTTTTAAAGACCAATTTAACCCAAAAACTAAGAAAAAATATCTTAATAAAAATTTTAAAATTTTATTGCAAAGAATTGCAGGATTATCTCTTGGAATGCAATATGGTGCTGTTGATACAGAACTTAAACAATGGCAAAAAGATACCTCACAAACTGATGATATTTTGGTTTTGGGGTTGAAAGTGTAAAGGTTTAATAAAATAAAAGCTAAAAAAGTTGAATTTCACAACTTTTTTAGCTTTTATTTTGTGGTTCTCTTACAATTTTTATGGAAAACCAATGTAGCACACACTTTTAGTGTGTGAAAACATAGTTAAATGTCATCCTGACAAAGACACACACTAAAAGTGTGTGCTACAAAATATTGCTTTTCCCTTTTTTTAATAAAATTTTCAGCCAACCAAAAAATTTGTATTTTGATTGTTTTGTATTTTTGCTATTACACCTGATACCTGACTACTTTTGCCTTTTTTTTATTCTAATACTTTTGGCACACGAAAATAATCAGAATCTTTTTTTGGTGCATTTTTTAGACCATCTTTGTGTGAAAGTCCTTGTTTGAGGACATCAGGACGAAGATTATTGATTTCTGCACTCATTTGAGCAAGTGGAGCGGTGTGTGTGGTATCAACTTCATTGAGCATATCAATCCAATCCAAAATACGATTGAGGTCGCCTAACATTTTTTCGGTGTTTTTTTCGTCAAATTCCAAGCGTGAAAGATACGCCAAATTTTCTAAGGTTTTTTTATCTACTTTCATAAAAAGGTTTAAAGTTCAAAAAGTTTAAGTTTTAAAAGTTTAAAGAAAAAATTAAAGTGTTTTTTGAATATCAAGCACAAAATCAATGGTTAATTTTCTTTTTTGAAGTGCTTTTTTAACACTTTCAATAGTTTTAGCTTCTGCTTCCATTTTTGCCTCCATTTTTACTTCAGCAGTTAATTCTTCAATTTGCTCATTGCGAATTTTGGTTAAAAGTTCTATGATGCCCATATTTTTTAGGTAAATTTAATGTTTGGCTAATGTTATTATCTAATTCAAAATTATTATTTTCATTAAATTCAAACTTTTTTTGCAAAATAAACGTTTTTTTAAGTAAAAAAAAATCACTTTTCAAATAAAATACTTTTCAAAATAAATTTTCTAAAAAAAAATATTATGATAACAATCACAGAAAAAGCACAATCGCAAATTATGCACATAAGACAACAAGAAGGATATTCTGACCAACACCACATAAGAGTTTCGGTGAAAGGTGGCGGTTGTTCAGGTTTGATGTATGACTTAAATTTTGATGCACAAATTCAACCACAGGACGAAATATTTGAGGATAAAAGCATTAAAATTTTGGTGGATAAAAAAAGCCTTTTGTATCTTTTGGGTACAGAATTAGATTTTTCTGACGGATTAAATGGAAAAGGTTTTCAATTTGTTAATCCAAATGCTTCACGTACTTGTGGTTGTGGTGAAAGTTTTGCAATTTAATAATTATGAATTATAGATTATGAATTGTGAATTATGAATTATTTTTTAAAAAATTAAAATAAAATTTGGATAATTAAATAAAAATCGCTATAAATTCCTAATTCCTAATTCCTAATTCCTAATTCCTAATTCCTAATTCCTAATTCCTAATTCCTAATTCCTAATTCCTAATTCCTAATTCCTAATTCCTAATTCCTAATTCCTAATTCCTA
>JAAFIN010000120.1 GCA_013297825.1 Cytophagales bacterium | reverse complement strand
TTACCATACAAAATTTTGTAGCAAAAACCCTCACAGAAATTCAAAAAACCGAAAATCCAACCCAAAAAACCGAACAAAAACCTGAATACGTACAACGTTTTACACAAGAAATATTCCGCCAAACCAATCGAAACCGCCAAACAAAAGAAATTATCAAAAAAGATACTTCTTTGCTTTCTAACACTGCACTTTTGGAAATAGCACGCACAGGCACACCAAAAGACAAAGAATGGGCAATCGCCCAACTGACTTTGAAAGCAGTTGCAGGCGAAAAAATAGAAGGTTTTGCGGTGGAAGTTTAACAGATTAAGGCTTGCCAAGTTTGAAAAACTTGGTAAGTCTTTTTTTTTACAGAATAAAAAAACTTTATTTGGCTATTTTGTACTTTCCCCTTTTCCCCTTCCTCCTCAAATATGCAAAAATCCCTTAGAATACAAACCGCAAAAGATTCTTTGAAAGAAATCAAACAAGGTTTTTATACCAATCCAATTACCCAAAATCGTGTAGAAATTGTTGATGAAGCGTTTTTTTCACAACACAATACCGTTTTTTGGGAAACTGACAAACTCCAAACACTTTTGAATAAATTTTCGCAAGATGATAAATACGAAACTGTTTTTGAAGTGATAAATTGTTCCACAATTCAGGCAATCATACAATTATCAGAAAATAACACCGAAAAAATAGGCATATTAAATTTTGCATCAGCCAAGAATCCTGGTGGTGGTGTGCTTTCAGGTGCATCAGCACAAGAGGAAAGCCTTGCACGCAGTAGCGGATTGTATGATTGTTTGCTCAAAGCACCAGAATATTACGAAATTCACAGGTCAGATTTTTTTGAGGCAAATGGCAAAACGCACAAAAAAACTGCACTTTACACAGATAATATGATTTATTCGCCACAAGTCCCTTTTTTTAAGAATGACAAAGGCGAGTATTTTGATGCTCCTATTTGTGTAGATGTGGTTACAACGCCTGCGGTTAATGCTGGTGTGGTGCAAAGACAAGAAAATAGAACAAATATTGATGCTATAGATGCGATATTATTATTACGAATGGAAAAAATGCTTGCATTATTTGCAAAACATCAATGCGTGGATTTGGTGCTTGGTGCGTGGGGTTGTGGCGTTTTTCAAAATAAACCAAAAGATATTGCAGATTTATTTTCAAAATGCCTTAAAAGGAAATTCAAAAATACATTTCGCAAAATAATATTTGCTATTTATGACAAAGACGATAATGTATTATTGCCTTTTAAAAGTCATTTTGGGTAAAAATTTTTGAGTTATCCACATTTTCATATAAAAATGTGGATAACTTTTATCTTTAATTTGTTAAAAAACATAATTAAATTTTTTAAAAAATAATATAAGGAAATATAAAAATTTTATATATAAAAAAAATAAAATAATATTTTAATTTTTAAAAACTGTTTTTTATATTTGTAAATGATTTTTAAATTTTAAAAAAACATTTACAAAAAAAAATTATATGAAACAAAAAAAAGAAAATTTTGAACCATTGTCAGAAAATGAAAAAATAGCCATCAAAAACTTGGTAGAAAATGCCCTAAACACCCAAGAAGAATTTTCCGTTAGTTTGGATAATTTTTGGGAATTGTTAGGATATGACCGCAAAGATGTTGCGTCCAAAAATTTGAAAGCAATGTTCAACGCAAAAGAAGATTTTGTATCTTATGACAGAGCAGATGCGCATCAAATTTTGCAAACCACAAGAGAAATCACCAAAAAGACAATAATATTGACTATGGATTGTGCCATAAAATTTGCCAAAACTACTAATATTCCTAAAAGTAAACTTGTGGGAGATTTTATGATAATTTGCAAAGAAAATTTTGAAAAAATCAATAAAGGTCAAATAAAAGAAACGCCAAAAGAAGAAATAAAAGAAGTATTAACGCCAAAAGAAGGAAAAACAGAAAAACAAGTTGAAAATATATCACAAAAAAACCAAATGCAAACAGAACAAACTTTGGCAGAACAAAATGAAACAACAACAAATGAAAAAGTAAAAAAACACCTCCAAAATTCTAATGAAGTTTTGCCTGAATTAGAACGTAATTTGGACGATTTACTAAATGCAATGCAAAAGGGTTTTGATGAAAAATTAAATACAATATCTAATACTATTGTAAAAAATTTTGAAAGAAACATTCTTAGTTTATTTGATAGAATAAACAAAATGCAAAATATTATTTTGGATAAAATTCTTTTTTTGGAAAAAGATATTAAATTATTAAAAAAATATCATAATATTCCTGAAACAAAAGATGTGTTTGTTTTGATTGTAACATTAGACAAATCAGGTGAAAAAGAGCGACACAAAATGTTTATTCAACAAAATCCTGTTTTTGTGGAAGAAAATGAAAAAAAATATCTTGAACAAAGTGAAGTGCTATTTTCTTTGGAATTTAATCACGAAGCAGAGTGTAAAAGTATGAAAAAACACGTTTCTGAACTTTTTAAATTTCAAAATGCACATCTTGGCGAAAATTATTTTGATTTGAAACCAAATCATTTTAAACTTCTTCAAGTATTACAAATAAACTAAAAACTGCACTAATCCAAAGGAATATTTCTCTCTACCCTACTATTTTTTTATTTGTTATTTCCCCACGTTTCACGTGGGGTTACCATTGTTAAACCCTTTCAGGGTTTTTAATACAAAAAGCTATTTAAACAACCACGAAGTGGTTAAACTATGGTAACCCCACGTGAAACGTGGGGAAGTACGAAAAATGGTAGGGTAGAGGGGGAATATTTATAGAAGTTATCCACATTTTTTGTATAATAATGTGGATAACTTTTTTATTTAAAAAGTTATCCACATAGTTATCCACATTATTAAAAATCTAAAATATATTTTTTTTTAAAAATATAAATTTTTTATACAAAAAAAAGTAAAATAATATTTGCTTATTAAAAACACATTTTTTAACTTTGTTATATTATTTTTTAAATCCATTTTTATCCAAAAAAAACAGCAATTCCTGTTAAAAAATTGCTGTTTTTACAAACACATATATAAATATATGGAAAATCAATTCCAAAATTCCGAAATTTTATCGGAAAATGAAAGAAAAGCCATACAAAACTGTGTAGAAAATGCACTTATTTCTAACGAAAAATTCCCTGTGGATTTTAATGATGTCTGGCAATGGGCAGGATATTCTCGCAAAGATTCTGCAAAAAGAACATTGAAAAAATTTTTCAAAGAGAATAAAGATTTTATGATTTTTGATGACTTTTCCACAGGCTTTCCCACACGAAAAGCAAGTGATGGTAGACCTGAAAAAGGCATAAAATTAACCCTTGATTGTGCAATAAACTTCTCTTTAAAAGCAAATAGCCCAAAAAGCAATCTCGTGTATGATTTTATATTAATTTGTAAAGAAAATTTTGAGAAAAATAATCAAAATACCAATTCAGAGCAAAATGATGAACTAAAACCACTCATAAATCTTCAATAAAAAGATAGTAATTATATGGTTTCTGCTATAGAATTATATAATTTTTTAGGCTATGGAGAAAATAATTGGGTAAGATGGTACAAAGTAAATATTACTGAAAATCCGTTCGCTTTGGAAAACGTAGATTTCACTTCACTCCTCTTAAAGAGGAGTGAAAATTCAAAGGGAAATTTTGGGCTTGATTTTCTCATTACGATTGATTTTGCGAAGAAATTATGTATGCAAGCACGCACAGAAAAAGGCGAAGAAGCACGCAATTATTTTTTAAAATGTGAAAAAGAATTATTACAAATTACCCAAAATCCAATACCTCAAACACCATCAGAAACTTCAAATAATGGTATGGAAGAAAAATTTGATTTGTTGGTAAAAGCCATTACAAAAAATGAAAACACATTAACAAAAATATGTGATGTCCAAATGAAGTTTTTTGAGAAACTTACCAATTATGATGAAAGATTTGAAGTATTGGAAAGTGAAGTTGCTCAATTAAAAAATAAGTTTTTAATTTTGGAAGAACATATTTCACAAAAAAATATTTTCGTGTTGATGGTTATTTTTGACAAACAAGAAAATTATCACAAAATTTTTACAAAAGAAAATCCTGTTTTTCAAGTAGAAAACCAAACAATATATTTTGAACAATCAGAAGTATTGTTTTCTATAGAATTTGAACAAAAATCTGAATGTAAAAAAATGGAAAAAAGTATTTTTAATATTTTAAAAATGCAAAATGCACATATTTGTAATGATTATTTTGAATTAAAACCTCATCATTTTCAAATGTTTGCAACGTTAAAAATGGTATAGTTCAAAAAACTTCGTTTTTTGGCAATGGTTATCAATAAATATAAAAAAAACCTCTTATTCTAAAAAATAAGAGGTTTTTTTATTGCTAATCTTCAATTTTTAATGCTTCATTCTTAAATACATCAATGTCTTTAATCCTTAATTGCAAATTAGTTTTTCCTTGAAAATGATTTTCTTCAATGCTATAACAAATATTGATATAAGACGCATCAAGCAATTTTGGGTAAAAATCAGCCATATTAAAGGCAATGATAACAAAAGAATTATGATTATTAAGTTGTTTGGCGGTGAATTTTAGATGTTTTTCTTTGAGAACTTGTAGATGATGCACGATAATATTTTCAGACATAAACACAGGTCGCATATTATCAGGTCCAAAAGGCGAAAATTGCTTTAAAATTCTAAAAAATTTGGGCGTGATTTCATCAAAATTTATTTTAAAATCCACATCAAGAGGTTTTAACAAATAATCCGTTTCTACCAATGTTTTTTCTACATATTCATTATATTTTTCAATAAATTTATCCAGATTTTCTTTTTTTAAAGTCAATCCAACTGCTTGATGATGTCCCCCAAAATCTATTAACAAATCCGCACAATATTCTAAAGCTTCGTGCATATTGAACGAATGAATAGAACGCCCTGAACCTGTAATGCGTTCTTCGTCGTGTGCATTTAGAATAATAGTTGGCTTATAAAATTTATCTACACAACGAGAAGCCATAATTCCCACAATGCCACCGTGCCAATCAGCTTTGAACAAAATATGTGATTTTGGATTATTGCCTTTTGCAATATTTTCTTCTATCATATCAAAAGCCTCTTGTGTAGAAATATTATCCAAATCACGCCTTTCAAGGTTTATTTGATTGATGATATTTGCAAATTTGTCTGCATCACTTTTATTGTGAATAGTCAATAATTCTATTGCCTGCTTTGCGTGAGCCATACGCCCAACCGCATTGATGCGAGGACCTATCGTAAAAACAAGATTGCTAATTTCCAAATATGCATCTTTTCCAAAACCAGCAATATCAATCAATGCTTTTAGTCCAATGCGTGGATTTTGGTTAAGTTTTGCAAGACCATTATACGCCAAAATACGATTTTCACCTTTGATAGAAACCAAATCAGAGGCAATACTGACCACCACCAAATCCAAAAAATCATACAAACGTTCCAAAGGCAATTCATTATGAATACAAAACGCTTGCATAAGTTTAAAACCAATGCCACAACCAGATAATTCTTTGAAAGGATAATCACAATCAGGACGTTTTGGGTCTAAAATTGCAACTGCTTTGGGCAAAATTTCAGCAGGAATATGATGGTCGCAAATAATAAAATCAATGCCCAAATTATAAGCATAATCTACCAATTCCATAGATTTAATGCCACAATCCAACGCAATAATCAGCGAAAAATTTTCACTTTTTGCCCAATCAATCGCTTTCTGAGAAATACCATAACCTTCTTGGTAACGGTCAGGTGCATAATAATCCAAATATGGGTGAAATGTGTGTAAAACACCATACACCAACGCAATCGCAGTAGTGCCATCTACATCATAATCCCCATAAATCAATATTTTTTCACGTTTGCGGAAAGCACGTTCAATGCGTAAAACTGCCTTGTCCATATCCTTCATTAGAAAAGGGTCGTGGAGTTTTTGGAGTTCAGGGCGAAAAAAGGTGTGGGCTTCTTCAAAAGTTTTTACATTGCGTTGTATCAAAAGCGTAGCCAACACTTTATCAATTTTTAATTCATTTGCCAATAAATTTACTTCCTCCTCAGGAGGCAGTTCCCTAAAAATCCATTTTTTAGACATATTTTTTTCCAATATATTGGACAAATGTAGAATGTTTTTGTGAAATATGAAAAAAATATCTGTTTTTCGTTGAATTTTTTAATGCTCAAACCTATAAGGTTTTAAAAACCTTATAGGTTTGAATTTGCCTTAATTATTAAAAAAAAATACAAAATTCTTGTTTTTGGTATTAGTTTTAAGATATATTTGCAAAAAAATTAGAAAAAAATACACAAAGGCACGTTTTTTTCTATATATTTTTTAAACTAAAAACCTAAAAAATCAATAAACATCAATTTAACTTTTTTCTCATTATTTCATTTCGCATTTGCAATTTTTAATATGCTTGCAAAAATATATTTAATACGATTTTTATTCTTTGGCGGAATAATTTTTGGTAATGGTATTGTTTTTAATAATTTATTTCAAAATAAAGAAAAAATACAAAATACAAACGAAAATCAAAATATGGATAAAATGCAGGATAAAAAAGGTACAATGTTACCTGCTTGGTATCCTTATTTTAACCCAAAAAAAACAAATATCAACATTGCACAAAATCAAACTTTATTGTTTGAAAATATAGAAAACAACGAAAACAACGAATTTCTGCATTACGAACTTACGAATATTTCGCCCAAAGATATTACTTTGCCTACGCAAGATGGTAGCCTTTTGATGATAAGAGAAGGCAAAAACCCACAAGGAAAATGGCAAGCGATAGAATATTGGCGTTATGATTGGGGATTTTCGCCTAATTTTTCACCTTTTTTATTAAAAAGCAAAGAAAAGATTTTTTTTACTGCACCTATTTTTACAGGAAATTTCAAAACAGAAATGCGTTTTAAACTAAAATTAGACGCTGAAAAAGATATTTTCATTACTTCTCCTACTTTTAAGGGAAGTGTAGATGAATCACAGTTTTATCTTCCTGCAAAATGTGCAAATAAAAAATGGGACGGTTTTGCGACAAAATGAGTTTTGTATTCGCACACAATATAAAAAATAAAGGGGTTAAAAAAAAGCCCTTTTCCAAAAAAAGAAAAGGGCTTTTTTATGCTAAAATTTTTGGTGTTAATTAATTTGTCCAAGTAACTTCCAATCTAAAACTAAGACTACCATTTACAAGGGTAATTGTGGCAGGATAAGCATTTGCTCCTGTGGTAAAAGTAGAGGGCTTGAAGTTACAAGTTCCCATAAAATCATTTATAGCCATATTTGAGTCATAATCATACAAATCAACATCAATACCTTGTGTGAGATTGGTAGCAGTATAAATAGGTGCACCTGGAGGTGTAGCTGTCCAGTTTGCAGGAAGCATTGCATTTGACACATTATCAAATCTACCATTTACAGACATTGTGTACAAACTTGTTGCTGTATTTTCAATAGTAAGCTGGAAAAAAATATCAGGAAAAGTGCCAAAAGAAGGTGTGTCCCAAGTTGAACCATTTGGGGTAGATGGAGGATATGAAAGCAATGTTACTTTTGTAATACTCATTTTGGAATATCCTTGTTGAATATTAATTGACTTTGATATTTTGGTTGTACCACCATCACCTGTTGCTGTTAATGTTACATTAAAGACACCAACAGTTGTAAAAGTTATTTTAGGATTTTCTTGTGTAGAACTTTGTCCATTTCCAAAATCCCAAGAATAAGTTTTTGCATTTTTTGAGGTATTGGTAAAAGTAACCTCCAAAGGTGTTCTACCTGTTGAAGGATTAAAGGTAAAATCTGCAATAGGTGCAGGTGCAGGGTCTGATTTGCTACCACAAGCTACAAATAACACAGATAAAAATCCTAAAAAAAAGATTTTAGTAAAATTTTGGTATGACATAAAAATTGGGGAGTTAAAAAATGTTTTTTATAAAAACGATTAAAAACAATTTTTGTTTTATTTTAACAAATTTAATGCTTCAAAATCTCCACTTCACTTTCCACTGCGTCCATCAATAAATCAGGCGTAACTTGTGTAAGCAATACAGGTTTGATTTCGTTGATGAGCATTGGGTCGTATTTGGCACGCACACGAATATAATTTTCTGTAAAACCGTGCATAAAACCATTTTCTACGTCATTTTCAAACAAAACTTTGTTTTCTGTGCCAACGTGTTGTTCATAAAAAAACCTTCTTTTTTTGTCTGAAAGAATATGCAACATTTTACTTCTTTCATTTCTTTTTTGGTGTGAAACTGCAGGTTTTATGTCCAAAGCGGTTGTATTTGCCCTTTCTGAATATGTAAAAACGTGTAAATACGAAATATCCAAATCATTTAGAAAATTATAAGTTTCTAAAAAATCCTCGTCAGTTTCAGAAGGAAATCCTACTATCACATCAACCCCAATGCAACAATGAGGCATTATTTCCTTAATCCACGCCACACGTTCAGCGTATAATTCACGCAAATAACGTCTTTTCATTAGTTTTAAAATGCGATTACTGCCTGATTGCAAAGGAATGTGAAAATGTGGTACAAATCTTTTGGATTTTGCAACAAATTCAATAATATCTTTGGTTAATAAATTTGGCTCAATGGACGAAATACGCAATCTTTCTATATTTTCTACTTCATCAAGGCTTTTGATTAAATCCACAAAACGCTCCTCTCTTACACCATTGATAATGCCATAATCACCTGTATTTACGCCTGTAAGTACAATTTCTTTTACCTCTGTTTGTGCAATTTCTTGGGCAGTTTTTACGATATTTTCTATTTTATCGCTTCTACTTCCGCCTCTTGCTTGTGGTATGGTACAAAAAGTACAAATATAATCACAACCATCTTGTACTTTTAGGAAAGTACGTGTTCTATCACCTATGGAATATGAAGTTGTGAAATTTTTAGCATTTTGAACTTCTTGAACCCATATTTTGGCTTTTTTGGTGGTATTTTTTATTGAATTTTCTTGTGTTTCTGCTGTGCAAGAAATTTTATTTTCTGAATTTTCTAAATTTTCTTCTTTTGAATTATTTTTTAATAAAATTTCTGGTTTTTCAAAAGTATCTATTAAATCCAAAAGCATAAATTTTTCTGATGCACCTAATACCGCATCTACGCCCTCAATTTCCGAAATTTCTTGTGGTTTAAGTTGGGCATAACAGCCCACAATGGCTACGTAACCATTGGGCGATATTTTTTTTGCCTCTTTTACAATTTTTTTACATTTTTTGTCTGCGTTTTCAGTTACAGAACAGGTATTTATAATAAAAATATCAGGATTTTCATTAAATTCTACTTTTTTATATCCTTTATCAGCAAATTGTCGTGCTATTGTGGAGGTTTCAGAATAATTTAATTTGCAACCTAATGTATAAAATGCTACTTTTTTCATAATAAATTTAAAAGGTTCAAAAGGTTCAAAAAGTTCAAAAAGTTCAAAGTTTAAAATGTATTTGGCTGTTTTCCTGACACCTGATTCCTGAAACCTAATTACTCTTCTGTTTCTTCTGTTTTCCTCACATAAACCGATACCATAAAAAACGCAAAATCATTGCCTACTTCTTGGAGTTCAACCTCCAAAGGGTCAGTAGAAGTAAGTGCAGCTTGCACCAATCCAATACCAGCACCTTTACTTTCTTCACCTTTTGGATTATTGCGAAGTTGTCGTTTATATTCTCTAAGACCTTCTCTATCAAGGGAATTAACCGTATCACATTTTTCTTGGAGTGATTGCACATCTTTTTTATACACCAAATTCCCTGTGATAACCCTATAATTTTGCCCATCTTGCAAGATTACCAAAGTACCTACTTTATCTTTTGCATTTCCAAAATGATTTTGTTCTTTGGAATAATACAATACATTTTGTGCCAATTCCATAAAAATCGCAAATACTTTCTTACCAATACGAGGGTCTTCTGGTTGTAATTTGTGGCGAATATCACGTATAAATTCTGCCAATAATATATCAGAAATAGGCCCCTTATACGAAAGCACAATATTATCTTGGCTTATTTGGGTATGGTAATCAAAAAAGTTAAAGTCAGACATGGGCAATCAAGGATTTAGAAAATGACCAGAAAGTAAAAATATATTTGAAAAGTATATAACTAACGTGCTTATTTTTTGGTGCAAAGATATGTGTTTTTTTTAAGGTGTTGGGTATAAAACCCAACTTTATTGATTTTTTTGTGGAAAGCAAAGGTTAAAGGTTATTTGAATTTGGCTGTTTCATTTGTAATTTATCATTTATAATTCATCATTGAATTTTTGGCTGTTTCATTTATCATTCAACATTTATCATTTATCATTGAATTTTTGGCTGTTTCATTTACCATTCACCATTTAACATTTACCATTAAGAAATTAAGTCTTTCCTTCCTTTTATCAAATCATACAAAAGTTCTTTTGCTCGGTGTAATTGAGCTTTTACCGTACCAAGCGGAATATTTATTTTTGCAGAAATTTCTTCATAAGACATTTCTTGAAAAAACCTTAAATCTACCAATCTTTGATATTTTACAGGCAAACGCCCCACAATCGTCAGCATAATTTCGGTTTTTTGACTTTTGATAGCTTCCTCTTGTGGGTCAAGGCTTTCATCTCTGATATCAAGCCCAACATCATCACCGCTTTCATCAGTGTAAGCAGAGGTAATGCTAAGGGTTTCTAATTTTTTTTTGCGAATAAAATCAATGGCATTATTACTTGCAATTCTAAATAACCACGTGCTAAAAGTATATTCTTTTTTGAATTTCTCCAAACTTCTAAACGCTTTTGCAAATGCTTCTAAGGTCAAATCTTCAGCATCATCAGTATTTTTTATCATTTTGAGCATAGTATGATAAAGCGACTTGCGATGACGTTCCATAAGTTCGCCAAAAGCCCTTTCATCATTTTTATGATAAGCCATTGCAATAAGATTGAGGTCTTTTATGGATTTGTCAGAATAATTTTTTGGATTTTCTATCAAATAAGGTATTAAATCTTCCATTTATGAGGTGTAAATATGCGTGCTAATATTCCTACAACAAAGATATAAAACGTAAATATAAAATCAAAAAAAGGAATAAGCCAATTTTTTGTTTGCATTTTATAAATTTGGTTGATTTTTATCATTGCTCCCCACCACATTGCCCCAAATATTGCCCAAATAAGCATTATATCTATTCCTAAAATTTTTATTCTAAAAAATATGCCTAAAAAAAAAATTACCCAAAATAATAATTGGCTTATGTGCAATAATCCTAATATTATTTTGATACTTGGGCGATAATGTGTTGCAACGGACAAATGTCTGCGTTTTTGCCAAAACCATTCTTGCCAAGTGTTTTTTGGCGTGGAATATGTGTAAGAATTAGCCACAAAACACACATTTACATTCCCATTTTCAAATGCTTCATTGACCCAAAGGTCATCATCTCCGCCCATTATATTTTTGTATTTTTCTAATCCTTTTTTCTCCAAAAAAAAACTTTTTTGATACATAATATTTCTTCCTACGCCCATATAAGCCATATTTGCATATGCAAGTCCTGTGTATTGGAGCATTGTGTAAAGCGTTTCGTATTGAATAAAATCATTTAGAAAAGATTTTTTTTCTAATAAATAAGGTGAAATTCCTAATGTAATTTTTATACCTTTTTTTGAAAAAAAAGTATTTTTCATTCCTATAATCCAATATGAAGATGCAGGTACGCAATCTGCATCTGTGAGCAGTAAAAGGTCATTTTTTGCAAAATTTATTCCTTGAAACAACGCATTTTTTTTGCCATCAATATTTTCTTCTTTTTGGGAAATATTCAAAATGCGTAAATTAGAATATTGTGCTTTTAATTTTTCTAAAATTTCTAAAGAATTATCATTTGAGCGGTCATTTACCACAATTACCTCAAAATCTGCATAAATTTGGTTTAAAATTTTTGGTAAATTTTTTTCTAAATTTTTTGCTTCATTTTTGGCACAAATGATAATGCTTACAGGGATAATATTTGCATTTTGATTTTTTAAAATATTGGCATTAAAAAAAATAATTTTTGGAAAAATTTTTACTAAAAAAAATAATCTTCCAAATATTGCTAAAAAGCAGAATAAATAAAATAATAAATCTAAAAAATCCAAAATATGTAATGCTAAAAGTTTTAATGAAAAATCAAAAATAGAAAATAATTTTTAATTCCTTACTTCCTTTATGTTAAGAAAACATTAACCCAAAATGATTTTTTTCTCTAAGATAAAAAAAAGAAAATAAACTGCGTATTTTTGCAAAAATAAAAATAAGCCTAATTCGTTATTTTATTTTGCATTTTAAATGAATACTATCCAACAAAAACAAAATTTTACCACCGTATATCTGCACTTGGGTATCAAATTAACCTTACTTGTGCTTTTTTTCTTGATTTCTTTACAACTCCTTATACTATCGTGCAAAACATTAAATATGCACATAGTTGGGCAGATAGTTGTTGTTACCTCCAATCCTTTTGTTGCATTATTCATAGGAATTCTAATAACTGCACTTGTCCAAAGCAGTAGCACCATAACCGCAATGATAGTTGCAGTAGTTGCATCAGATATTTTGCCATTATCACAAGCAGTTTTTTTGATAATGGGGGCAAATATTGGAACAACACTTACCAGTACATTAGTATCACTTGGACATATTACAAGCAAAAAAGAATTCCGCAAAGCAATGGCAGCAGCCACAGCACACGATTTTTTTAATATTTTCACTGCTTTTTTATTATTTCCTGCGGAATATTATTTTAGTTTTTTGTCCAATACAGCATTATACATAGCAACATTTTTAGGAAAATACAATAGTTTGGGATTGGAATACATATTTAATCCTTTTGTAATGTTATGGGATAGTAGTGCGAAATTTTTATTTTATTATGTATTGGGAAAACAAGTATATCTTAGTTTTTTTGTAGCCTTGCTTATGTTATTTTTTGTCATAAGAGCCATTGCATATCTCGCAAAAAATACCTTAGAAACACACTCACCAAATATTTTAGAAAAATATCTTTTTGCAACACCCCTAAAATCTTTATTTTCAGGCATATTTATCACAGCATTATTGCAATCAAGTTCATTAGTAACTTCGCTTGCGGTACCTATTGTTGCCCACAACAAAACTTCAGTAAAAAAAATATTTCCTTTTTTAATGGGTGCGAATATTGGTACAACGATTACCGCTTTGATGGCTTCTGCTGGACAAAATCATTTTGCTTTGAGTATTGCACTTACACATTTGTTATTTAATGTAATTGGTGTTTTGATTTTTTTTCCAATTCCCCAAATAAGGCTTTTTATTGTAAATACAGCACGAAGTTTAGGCAAAATTTCTACCAAAAACCGTTGGGTTGGATTAGCTTATATTACAACAGTATTTTTTTTAGTACCTTTTTTATTGATTTATTTCTCAAAAAATAACATCAAAATAAAACACTATATATATAGTGTACAAAATACAAAAAAAAATGAGCTTTTTTTGCCTGCCTATCAAGTTGATAATCAAAAGGAAGTTATTTTTTACAAACAAACTAATGTTTCCAAAAGTGTGTTTGAAAATGAAGATGTTATTACACGTTTTTCATCAGAAAAATCACAAAAAATATTATTTTTAAATGAAATTCCTTTTCCTTTGGAAAATCAAATACTAAAACACAAAGACAAAAAAGGTAACTTTGAAATAAAATTCCATCAAAAAATCAAAAATTATCCAGTAGGCAACCATCAAAAAACTACAGATTGCAAGGTATTCATAAAAAAATACATTTTTGAATACGAAAAACCATTACAAAAAAACAATCCAAATTATCAATTCTTATCTGCTGAACATTATTTTTATATAGATGAGCAAAACAATATTTTACTAAAATACGAAATGCGTCAAAAAGGAGTTATAAAAAGCAAAGAAGAAATCATTTTTTGGGAAAAATAAACAATAAAAATAGTCTGTATCTTAGTTTATGAAGGTTTGACTATTTTTTTAGTTTTTTGGTTGGCAATCCGAGAAAAAGAAGTAATAAATACTGAAAACTGCGGAAAAGTATTAAAGAGTGTTTTTTAACAATTTCAAGCAATTTTTTCTTTGTAAAAAATGCCTAAAAAAATAAATTTTACAACAAAAAAAAGGTCTTTACCGTAGCTTGCGAAGGTCTGACCTTTTTTTTATCTCCTAAAATTTGTGATTTTCGCAGTTCCCAGTAAATACAAGTATTCAAATAACCCTAAATAGTAGTCCACAAAGGTTTGACTATTTTTTATTATTGTATTTGGCTATTTAATTCCTAATTTCACATTCTTAATTTTTAATTCTTTTGGGCGATTACGGGCTATCGTGCAAGCATAGAGCCAAAAATGAGGCAAAAAACACTTCGTTCCTCGTGTTTTTGCCTCATTTTGTCTCTACGAGTCCGCTTCTATCCCTATCGCACACAATATATTCATATAAAAATCCTGCTAATCTTAAAATCCTAAAAATTCTGATAAAAATCTTGATAAAAAATTTGGAAATTAAAAATAAGATATTTATCTTTGCACTCTCTTAAAAATGAAAGAGCGTTTGAAAAAGTCAAATGAAAAAAAAGTTAAAAATTTTTAATAAAAAATTTGGAAATTAAAAATAAGATATTTACCTTTGCACTCTCTTAAAAAATGAAAGAGCATTTGAAAAAGTCAAATGAGAAAAAAAGTTAAAAATTTTTA
>JAAFIN010000012.1 GCA_013297825.1 Cytophagales bacterium | reverse complement strand
ACATAGGTTTAAAGTCATAATCTTCTGGAATATCTCCTTCTATGATTTGGCTAAATTTTTCTTCTCTTTCTATTTTTTCTTCTGCAATGGGTTTAATACGTTCAGGATTTATTGTTTTTTTTTTTTCTTCCGAAAAATGTGCTTGTTTATTTTCAGTTTGGTCGTTTTCAGTGTTATAAATAGGTTCTTCTTGGGTACGCCCAAAATTTTTGTGTTCTTTTTGGGCTAATTTTACCGAAGTATCTCGCACAAATTCTACAAGTTGGACGGTGATATTATCGTGTCCTCCGAGTGCATTGGCGGTATTTACAAGTTCAAGGCATTTGGTTTGGAGGTCAAAAGGTTTTTGCAAAATATCTTTGATGCCTGCATCACTCACAAGTCCATTCAATCCATCAGAACACAACAAAAACGCATCACCTCGTTGTGGGTGCAATGACTGCGAACACACATCTACCAACACATAAGGCTCTACGCCCAAAGCTCGCAATATTTGATTTTTGCGTGGGTGTGTTTCCATTTGTTCCTCAGTTATCACGCCTTTATCCACAAGTTCTTGTACGTAAGAATGGTCTTTGGTAAGGCGGTGAAGTGCTTTCATAAAATAACCATATATTCTACTGTCGCCCACGTGTGCATAATAAACCTCATCAGCACGCACCAAAAGCATTACGCAGGTAGTTCCCATACCTTGCAGGTCAAGGTTTTGGGTGGCTTTTTCGTAAATAAGATGATTGGCGTATTGTATGGCTTCTGTGAGAGCATCAGGGACGTGTTCGTAATATTGACGTTCAAAATATTCTCTGATGGCTTGTACCGCAGTTTGGGACGCAACTGCACCGCCTTTGTGTCCGCCCATTCCATCACACACCACGAAACAAGCACCATTTTCATTTTCAAAAAATCCCATATAATCCTCATTTTGGCTTCTTACTTGTCCTACGTGTGTATGATTTCCAAAACGAAAAAGTGTATTTTGTAACATTGTTGAGTTGTTTAGTTGAACCCCACCCAACCCTCCCCAGAGGGGAGGGCTTTTCGCAATGCGTTGATAATATATGTATTATATTCCCCTCCCCTCTGGGGAGGGGCAAGGGGTGGGGTTTTATTTTACTTATTATTTTTTGGTTTAAAAATACAAAAAACTATCTCAAAAAACAAAAAAATGATTATTTTTTTTCAAAAAATGGCACAAAATTCCCTTGTGTGCAACCAGGAACAGGCACAAGATTATCACCTCGCACATCACAACCAGCCAAAGATGTAAGATTTTTGTACCAAGATTTTTCAAAAGATTTATCTAATTTTTCCATTTCTATCAACACGTGAAAACCACCGTGTGTGCGAAGAATATTGACACAATCCATATTGATATATTGTGCAATGGCTTGGCGTGTAGTTTCTAAATCCACTTTATCAAAATCCAAATCAAAATAAATTTTTCTGCTATGACATTTTTGTAATTGTGTCATTACTTCCTGATGTGGATTGTAACCATTGTATTGTGGAAGTGTGATAAGTTTTGCAAATTCAATTAAAGATTCTTTGGTAGCTTTTACCAAATCACGTGGATTAGGCGTGATATAAAGTGCCAATGCTTGTTGTGGAATAGGATTTTGGTCTTGTGTATAACTTCCTATTTCACATTCAAGTTGTTTTATTTTGGCAAATAAATATTCTTTGGAGGCAGTAAATCTTTTGAGTTGAGCTTTGTCTGCTTTGATTTCTTTGGCGTATTTGTTACGTGCAAAAAGGCTTACATAATAGGTTTCGTGAGGCAATAAATCAGGCAACCACGCAATAAATTCACGTAATAAAGTTTCGTCTTTTATGATTTGATAATTCATTTTTTTTGATGGAATGATAAAACCGTAAATATAAAAAATAAATTTAAGGAAATAAAAAAGACTTTGTAATTGCCCTAAACATTTTTCCAATCATCTTTCCAATCATATTTTACACCCAAAATATCACTTAATTTATCAGCCAATAAAATACCTTGCCCATACACATACATAGAATTTTGTGTATTTTCATTAAAACCAAAAGAAAGTTTTGGTGAAAGTGTTATAATTGATACAATATTTTTGTCTTTTGTTTCCAAAGTGATTTCAACATAATAATTCACAGATGATTTATTTCTGTGTGCTTGTCCTATAAAATGCAAACTTTTGATGTTAGTATTTTCTATCAAAAGCTCTTTTCTTTTGTATTTGAGTAAAATTGTTTTTTTGGATTTATTCACCAAAATTTGTTGTGGGGCATCATATATAAATAATCCGTATCCTGCAATGCCCACAAAAAACAAACAAACAGCCAAAGGAATCAAGGAATAAAAATCTATGGTTGCGATAAATATACCTGTAAATATAAATGCTAAAAAAGCACTTATAACAAATATAAAAATAGAAATCGTTTTTGTGAGGGCTGTGTCAGTGTTGATAACAAAATAATCATCATCTTCCAAAAAAGTAGCTGCAAAAGCAGAAAGTGATGAAATGTTTTCGTTTGTTGGCGAAACATTTGTTGTTTTGAGAATTTCAGATATTTCAGGTTTTTCTTCCAATAATAATTCTGATTTGTCGTCGTGTGTATTTTTATTTTTGAGTTGTAAGCCCCACGTTTCCCAATAAGATGCCAAAAGCGTTTCCCAATCATTAATATCTACCTTTTCTGTTAATTCAAAATAAGCAAAAGCTCTTGGAAGCCCATTGACAAAAACAAATACTTTTGTTTTTTTGGAGGTTTGTGTTTGAACAATTTGAAATTTTTGAATATCAGCCCTTTCCAAATATAAATCAATGTTTTTTTCACTTTTTTTAGAAGAAAATACCCCTTTATGTGAAAATTCTAAATAAACAATAGGATTATAAGAATTTGCTGTCAAAATAACAATTACAGAAAGAAACATTAAAACTATTATCCCTACAAGCAATACAAAAGCTAATATTTCTATGTTTTTGCTAAGAATAGACAAAAAAACAATCGCAAAATATAGCAAATATACATAAATCATAGACATAACTACTTTTGATGTACTGTTTTCACCTCTAAAAACAAGTTTGTCAGTTTGTTTTTCTATTTTTAAAACTTTGGAAAAAGTAAATGTTAGCATATTTTTTATTGATGATTGTTTGAATTTAAAAAGGTTATTTTTTACTTAAACTTTTATTTAAGTTTTTATTTGAGTAAAGTTAAAAAAAATAATTGTATTTTACCTATAAAAAAAAATTATCAAAAAAATTATCAAAAAAATTATCAAAAAAATTATCAAAAAAATTTAGTTAATTTAAAGACATTTTTATAAATAATTAAATTTTGAACCTTAAATTTTAAACCTTAAACCCAAAATTGGCAACGTGTGCAGAAAAATTTTCTCAAAAATTTCATTTTAAAAACATATAAAAGTTTAAAACTTGAAATAATGAAATTTAATGGTAACCATAAAAACATTTTCTTAGTGAAAAATATGAAAAGAGAAAAGTGTTTTTGATTTGTAAAAATAAAAACACATTTGAATTATTCTTTACTTAATTCAGACAATATAGTTTCAATCTGAGTATTACAAAAACTCAATTTTTTATTATATTTATCACTGTCTTCTGAAATAGCTTTGCGCAATAATTCATAACTATTGATTCGCAATTCACAATATTTTTTTAGCTTTTCATTCCTTTTTTGTAAATTACTTGAAAAATTTAATTTTTGTAAATCTTCTATAATTTTTTTACTTTTTATCCAATTAAAAATACCTTTTTGCAAATTTTCTAATGTTTCTTCTTTTGGTGTATTTTCAATGTTTTTTATAGCTTCCAATGCAGATTTTTCCAACAAACTAAATTCTTCAAACTTATTATTATAATATTTTATGTTGTTTGGGACAATCAAATAAACCACAAAAGACACAACCAAAATAAAGACAGATATTGTAGCAATTATGATGTATTTCATTTTTTTATTTTCATTTTCTTTGAGGCTTGTAAAAAACATATATCCAATGAATAATCCACTCAAAAGTCCTCCAATGTGTGCAGCATTATCAACACCATCTTTGCCCAAGCCTGCAACAAGATTATAACCAATAAACAACATAATACTTGACATAAATGCTTGACGTGCATCTTTTTCTATCAAATTAGTAGTTAATAATGCAAAAAAAACGCCATACATTCCAAAAATTGCTCCTGATGCACCTGCACTTATCACCATATCATTCCACCATAAACTTGCTACACTTCCTGATAAACCTGTCAATAAATATGCTGAAATAAATCTTGATTTCCCTAAAAGAGGTTCTAATAAAATACCAATATACAAAAGTGCGTACATATTCATCAAAAGATGTAAAATACCAATGTGCAAAAAACAACTCATCATTAATCTCCACCATTGTCCATCTAAGGTATAAAGTTTGAAATTTGCACCCCAATTTATCAAACTCTCTCCTGTGGGTGAAATAATATGCACGCCACTCATAATCATCAAAATAAATATAGCAATATTTATATTTATAAGAATTGGTGTAACAAAAAAATCTTTGGTTGGAATAAAAATTGATAAAAAATCTTTGACAACATTTGTTTGTTTGGGAGGAACAACATTGAAAATATTTTTCTCATTCAAGGCAATTTGTTCTTCAAGGTTTTTAAATTTTTCATCAAGTTCTTCTTTTGTGAATGTGGATTTCATTTCATCAAAAATAGCTACAAAATCATAAACATTTTTTTTGTTATAACCCCAATCCACTAATCCATCTTCTTTCATTGAGGCACTGTTCAAATGTGCAACATCATTTTCTATTTTTATTGTTATTTCAAAAAATAAACCATCATTTTTTGTGTATGCAATAATTTGTTGTTTATTTATATGTTGTACGTCCCAGCCTATTTTCTCTGTTGTTTCTATTGCAAGTACCAAAAAATGTTGTGTGGTTAATTCTAATTCGCTTAATTGAAAATTTTTGATGTGGTTCATTTTTGAAAGTATTTGTTAAAAAACGGTAATTTGAAATCTATTTATTTAAAAGGAATGTAAAATTAAAATAAAAACAAAAAAAAACAAAATTGGCAACGTGTGCAGAAAAATTTTCTCAAAAATTTCATCTTAAAAACATATAAAAACTTGCTTTTTTAATTACTTATTATAATTTTGCTTGAAAAAATATTATTAAACAAAATATAATAATGTTTTATCTCATATATCAAAATAATAATTTATAAAAATAATTAAAAAAAATCTTGGAATAATACAAAATACAAAAGGTGTCAGGAGAAAGGTATCAGGAGAAAGGTATCAGGAAAAAGGGATAAATAATACCTGATTACTGACCCCTGACTACTGTTTCCTGATTACTGACTCCTTAAAATTGTATATACAAGTTTTATCTAAAAATGAGAAATATTATTACTGAAAAATCTGCTTGTGGTGTAGGTTTTATGGCAAGCCTTACACAAGAAGCAAGTTATCATATATTAGAACAAGCCTGTAAAGCATTGTGTTGTGTGGAACACAGGGGAGCATATAGTGCGGATTTGCTCACAGGCGATGGAGCAGGCATTATGACTGATATTCCTTTTGCATTATTAGGATATGAAAAAGGAAAAATCGCAGTTGCAACCTTGTTTTTTAGCCAAGATATGACCAAAAAAAAGGTTTCTATTGAGATTTTTGAACGTGCTTTGGAGTTTTATGGATTAAAAATATTAGCATATAGAGATGTGCCTGTGGATAAATCGGTTTTGGGGGAAGATGCCTTAGAAACTTTGCCAACGATTTTACAAGTTATTATCCAAAGACCTACTTTTTGTCGCACTGATGAATCTTTTGACACGCTTTTATACCAGGCAAAACAAAGTGCTTTGACGCAATTACGAAAATACAATATATTTGATTTCTTTTTGCCTTCTTTGTCCGCCAATACAATCGTTTATAAAGCACTTACAAGAGCAGACGCATTGGCAAAATTTTATTTGGATTTACAAAATCCTAATTACAAAACCACTTTTGCACTTTTTCACAGACGTTTTAGCACCAATACTTCCACAACTTGGGACAAAGCACAACCTTTTAGATTGGTGGCTCACAATGGCGAAATAAACACGATTTCAGGAAATAGAAGTTGGGCAACCGCAAGGGAAAAACTTATGGGAATTCCTGATGAAGAACTTTTGACTTCAAAAGGCATTTCAGATTCTGGAACATTGAACGAAATTGTAGAAGCATTGCGATTTAGAAGCAGTATTCCAACGTTGGCAGAAGCGTTGGCAATTATGATGCCTCCTGCACATATCCAAAATGCTTTTTATAAATTTTGGGGAAGGGCTATGGAGCCTTGGGACGGGCCTGCGTTGATGGCTTTTTCTGATGGGCAAAATATTGGGGCAAGATTGGATAGAAATGGTTTTAGACCTTGTAGATGGACAAAAACCAAAGATTATTTTTTTCTAAGTTCAGAAGCTGGTACTTTTGACATTAAAAATGAAGAAATTTTACAAAAAGGAAAACTTGATGCAGGAAATAGCGTAACGGTTAATCTCAAAACAGGCAAAATTAGTTTTAGAGACCCAAGTCATTCGCCTGAAAATATTGATGCAAATTTTGATGATAGACTTTTTAAATTATTACCTAAATCGTTTGAAAATACAAACGTAAATGATTTTTTTGATGAAACATTTTTAAAATCAACTTCTGAACAAGAAAATTTACAAAAACACCAACTTAGAAAATATTTATTCAATTATACCCAAGAGGATATTCAAAAAATCCTAATTCCTGTTATCAAAGAAGGCAAAGAACCTATTGGGTCAATGGGCGATACTGCACGTTTGGCGATTTTTTCAGATGAACCACGTAGTTTTTTTGATTATTTTTATCATAATTTTGCACAAGTTACCAATCCGCCTTTGGACTATTTGCGTGAAAAAGTTGTAACAGATTTGTCGGTTTATTTGGGGACACGTCCAAGTATTTTTGCCAAAAAAGAATTTGCACCAATGCCTTTTGCAGTGGAATTAAAAAGTCCAATTATGAGTTTGGACACCTTAGAAAGCCTTTATCATTTGCCAAAAGAAATTCCTATCAAAGTTGAAACGATTGATATTACTTTTGAAAAAAGCGAAGGTTTGGCTGGTTTTGAAAAGGCATTAAAAAATATTTATGACCAAGCCTTAGAAAAAGTAGTAAAAAATGATGCAAGTATTTTGGTGTTGTCTGACAGAAATGCAACTTTTGAACGCCTCCCAATTCCTGTTTTGTTGGCATTGCGTACCTGCAAAAAGGCTTTTCACGCTGGAGGCGTGAGCTTGCGTGTGGGAATGGTGGTTGAATCTGCGGAAATCAAAAATACACATCATATTTCTGCGTGTATTGCTTATGGAGCGAGTGCGGTTTGTCCTTATTTTGCCTTAGAAATGGCAAAATTTGGGAAAGAAAAGGAATTAGAGGACAAAGATTTTAAAGATATTTCCCCAAAAGAAAGAGAGCAAAATGTCATAAAAGCATATCAAGCTGGCTTGTTAAAAATAATGTCCAAAATGGGTATTTCGGTTGTAAGAAGTTACGAAAATTCTCAACTTTTCACCACAATAGGCTTAGATTTTGAATTAGCAGATACGTATTTTGTGCGTTCTACACATTATTTGAGTGGTATTGGTTTGCCCCAAATTGTAGAAAATATTATCCAAAAAGCAGAAACTGCACAAGAACAAGCCCAAAAACAAGAAACTTTACACACGTATCTTTTCAAAGAACACGCAAGAGGCACGCAAGGCGAAAAACACGCTATGACTGCCTCATTATCCAAAATAATTCACCAATTAGCACGTGAAAATAGTCTTAATTTGGATAATCCTGCATTATTTGAAACCTATTTAAAAGCAAATATTGCCCAAAATCCCATTCATATCAGGCATTTATTTGCTTTAAAAAATAATAAAAATTCCAAAAATACAGAAAAAAATATCGCAGAAACGCAATCTTTGGAAAGCATTTTAACGACTTTTGGGGCTGGTGCTATGTCGTTTGGGGCAATTTCCGCAGAGGCTCAAAGGGATATTTTTGAGGCAATGCGTGTGATTTCAGGGCGAAGCAATAGCGGTGAAGGTGGCGAAAATCCGTATTATTTTAAAGAAGGAATTACTGCAACAATTAAACAAATTGCCTCTGGAAGATTTGGCGTAGATGCTCTTTATCTTATTTCAAGCAATGAATACCAAATAAAAGTTGCACAAGGTGCAAAACCTGGCGAAGGTGGGCAACTTATGGCTATCAAAGTTGATGAACACATTGCAAAAGCACGCCATTCGCTTACGAATGTTGATTTGATTTCGCCTCCTCCTTTGCACGATATTTACAGCATTGAGGATTTGAAGGAATTAATTTATCAATTAAAACAAATAAATCCTTACGCAAAAGTCAATGTAAAACTCGTTGCTGGGGCTGGAATTGGCACAATAGCGGTGGGCGTGGCAAAAGCTGGGGCGGATATTATCCATATTTCAGGGGGAGATGGCGGAACAGGTGCTGCGACCTTATCGTCAATGAAACACGCAGGAATTCCTTGGGAATTTGGGCTTTGGGAAGCTCATAAAGCCTTAATGGACAACAAAATTCGTCAAAATGTGGTGTTGAGAGTTGATGGTGGATTGCATACAGGGCAAGATATTATCACCGCAAGCATATTGGGGGCTGATGGTTTTGAGTTTGGGAAGTTGTTATTGGTAGCTCAGGGCTGTATTATGGCTCGCATTTGCGAAAAAAACACTTGTCCGACAGGCATTGCGACACACGACCCACGTTTTAAGGCAAAATATCAAGGAAATGCAAACCACATTGTAAAAATATTGACGTATTTAGCAAAAGATATTCACGAAAAACTACAACTTTTAGGAATTTCTAACCTAAAAGAGCTACAAGGCAGGACTGATTTTTTGGAAATTGCAGAAAATCATAAGGATTTGGTAGAAAAACGCAATTTGAAATTAGATTTTATTTTAAAAGAAAAAAAATATCAACCTTTTTTTAATAATAACGCCAATAATCCCAACGAAAACCTTTATAAAAATCTTTTTGATGAAAAATTAGGTGTTTTAAATAAGCAAATTCTCAAAGATGCCCAAAAATCCTTACAAGAAAATCAAGATATTTCGTTGGAATATCCTATAAAAAATACCGATAGGGCAGTTTTGGCAACCTTAGCAGGAAAAATCGCTTGGAAAGAACACAAAAGCATTGTTCAAAATATTCAAAATGCTCAAAATGCTCAAAATGCTCAAATTACTCAAAATGCTCAAAATGCTCAAAAGGTTCAAAGCGTTCAAAATGCTCAAAATAATATCTCTACTTTTTCAAAAACCTTAAAAATAACCTTTGAAGGTAGTGCAGGGCAAGGTTTTGGGGTGTTTATGACAAAGGGAATGTATATAAAACTCGTTGGCGAAGCGAATGATTCTGTTGCAAAATCAGCATCTGGCGGAAAAATGATTATTATTCCCCCCAAAAACACCACTTTTGAGCCTTCTGAAAATGTAATTATTGGAAATTGTGCCTTGTATGGTGCAAATAATGGCACTTTGTATGTAAATGGCAAGGCTGGTGATAGGTTTGCGATACGCAATAGCGGTGCTTTGGCGGTGGTTGAGGGCGTTGGACTGCACGCTTGCGAGTATATGACACGTGGAAAAGTCGTTATTTTGGGCAAAACCTCTTATAATGTGGGTAGTGGAATGACAGGAGGCGAATTATATTTGTACCAACCTAATCCGCTAATGATAAATACCGAATATATCGCAGAGGAGGAGATTTCAGATGATTGTTATATGGATTTGAAGGGGATTTTAGTGGATTATTTCGCAGAAACGCAAAGCAAAACCGCTAAAAATATGTTGGAAAATTGGCAAATTGAAAAGGTTTTGTTCAAAAAATATGTGGCAATAAAATTAGGAATTAAAAATGTGGAATTAGAAATGAAACAGCCAAATAAAGTATAAAAAATGCTTACAAAATTCAAAACTTTACGTTTTAAAAATAAATTTTTCAAAAAAAATTTTCAAAAAAAAATCAAATTACATTAAAAAATCACAATGAAAACACTTTTATCTCCTCCCAAAAAAGCCAGCATAGCACCTGACCAAGTTGAACAAAAAAAGAATTTTTGGATAATTCCTTTTGGTTTATTGATTATCGTAAGTGTAATAGGGGCTTTTATGCCTCTTGATGCGAAAATGTTTGTAGCTGACGACAAAATTGTAATGGCTGATGTAGCTTGGATGCTTACCGCAACAGGTCTTGTGCTGTTGATGACACCAGGATTAGCATTTTTTTATGGGGGAATGGTTGGCTCAAAAAGCGTAATTTCCACGATGTTACAGAGTTTTATTGCAATGGGTGTGATAAGCATTATTTGGGTAGTTTTCGGGTTTAGTTTGGCATTTGGCGAAAGCATTGGTGGAATTATTGGTAATCCAACGACTTTTTTTATGTTCAATGGCGTAGGTGCGAAAACAGACCCAAATCTTTCGCCCACTGTTCCGTTGTTACTTTTTGCAATGTTCCAACTCAAATTTGCGATTATAACACCAGCATTGATTACAGGCTCATTTGCTGAAAGAGTGCGTTTTTCTGCATATTTGTTATTTATGGTATTATTTTGTATTTTTATTTACGCACCTTTAGCACATTGGACGTGGCACCCAGAAGGATTTTTGAGGAAAATGGGCGTTTTGGATTTCGCAGGTGGTACGGTTGTGCATTTGTCAGCAGGTTGTGCTGCGTTGGCAGGAGCAATATTTTTGCGTAGAAGACAAAGCCATTTGGAGCATCAACCACATACACCAGCCAATATTCCTTTTGTATTGTTAGGAACAGGAATGTTGTGGTTTGGTTGGTTTGGATTTAATGCAGGTTCTGCGTTGAGTGCGTCATCATTGGCAGTAACTGCTTTTGCAACCACAAATACCGCTTCTGCTGCTGCTGCGATTTCGTGGATATTTTTTGATGCGGTACAAGGTCGCAAGCCTTCTGCGATGGGTGCGTGTATTGGTGCGGTGGTTGGATTGGTTGCCATTACGCCTGCAGCGGGTTTTGTGGGCATTGGGGCGAGTATTTTTATTGGAACATTTGCAAGTATTATCAGTAATTTGGTGGTGCATTTCAAAAATAAATCTAATATTGATGATACCTTAGATGTATTTCCTTGTCATGGTGTAGGTGGAATGTTTGGTATGTTGGCAACCGCAGTTTTTGCGTCCAAAGCGGTCAATCCTGCTGGTGCTGATGGTTTGTTGTTTGGTGGAACAGGATTGTTTTTGTATCACATATTGGCTTTGTTGATTGTGGTAGTATTTTCTTTTGTGGGTGCGTGGTTGTTGTATTTGGTGGTAAATAGCATCTTAAAAATTCGTGTGAGTGCTGAACAAGAACAAATGGGACTTGATATGAGCCAACATGGAGAGCAGTTTTAGGGTTTGATTTTTAGAAAAAAATAAAAAATATTTATAAAGTTTTTAACCTATTTTTGAAAATATTTTTTGTAAAAAAATCAAAAAAAACGTAATTTTGTGAAAACAAACACAAAAAAAATGGCAGAAGATTTAGAGGTTTTTATGAATCCATATACAGATTTTGGATTTAAAAAGTTTTTTGGAGAAGAAGACAATAAAGATTTATTGATTGATTTCCTAAATGCACTTTTAGGCAATGAGGTCAAAATAAGTAATGTTAAATTTCTCAAAAATGAACATCTTGGCAAAAGAGAAACTGACAGAAAAGCTGTTTTTGATATTTTTTGCGAAAATGAAAAAGGCGATAATTTTATCGTTGAAATGCAAAAAGCAAAGCAAATTTATTTCAAGGATAGAGCTTTATATTACACATCTTCTGTCATTCAAGAACAAGCCCAAAAAGACAACAAAAAAGAAAATTTTGTTTGGGATTTTAAATTACCAAGTGTTTTTTTAATTGCAGTAATGGATTTTAGGTTTGATGAAAAATTTACGCAAAAAATAAAACACGATATTATGCTTCTGGACATAGAAGATAAATCTTTGTTTTATGAAAAATTAAGAATGATTTTTTTGGAAATGCCAAATTTCACCAAGAAAATCAACGAATTGGAAACGAACTCAGATAAATGGCTTTATTTTTTGAAGCATTTACCTACATTGAAGGAAATTCCTAAAATGTTTGACAATAAAATTTTTTTAAAAGCATTTGAAATTGCAAAAATCTCAAAATTTAACCAACAAGAAATGGCACTTTACCAAGAAAGTCTTAATACTTATCGTGACATTCACAATGTTACAGAAACTGCTCGCATTGAAGGGGAAATTAAAGGTGAAATTAAAACAAAAAATAAAGGTATAGTAAAAGCTCTTGAACAAGGCAGGCTTTCTATTGAAGAAATTGCTGAAATTTTTGATGTAAGCATTAATTATGTGCTTGATATTCAAAAAAATCTTCTTTCTTAAAATTGCAAAAATCTCAAAATTTACCACAGAACAAATGGCACTTTACCAAGAAAGTCTTAATACCTATCGTGATATTCACAATGTTACAGAAACTGCTCGCATTGAAGGCGAAATTAAAGGTGAAATCAGGGGAGAAATTAAAGGCGAAATTAAAACAAAAAATAAAGGCATAACAAAAGCACTTTTAAGAGGCAAACTTTCTATTGAAGAAATTGCTGAAATTTTTGATGTAAGCATTGATTATGTGCTTGATATTCAAAAAAAACTACCTTCTTAATTTTTTAATCCACACATTCATCATCTTATTTTTGCGTATGAAAATTTTATTTTTCCTAATTTTCTTCCTAAAAATTCATTTCATTTTCGCACAAATACAAGATAATTTTGATGATGGTGATTTTACACAAAATCCTACTTGGACAGGTGAAACAGCTAATTTTATAGTTGATGTTGGACAACTGCGTTTGCAAGCTCCCAATGTTGCCACAACCACATATTTAGGTACAAATAACGCCTTTATGGACAAAACAGAATGGATTTTTACCATTGATTTAAAGTTCAATCCTACTGCGACCAACTTTGTACGTGTGTATTTAGCAAGCAATCAAAGCAATTTAAAAGGAAATTTACAAGGGTATTTTATTCAATTTGGACAAACCAACGCAGATTTTTTGCAATTTTTTCGTCAAAATAACCTTGTAAATACCAATCTTTTCACAGGAACAACTACGAATTTTACAGGAAATGTATTGGTAAAAATGCGTATTGTGAGACTTGCAGGTGGAAATTGGTTTTTTTATATGGACAAAGGAATTACAGGGAATTATACCTTAGAAGGCACAATCACAGATAATACTTACACAAGTACTAATTTTTTTGGATTTTTTTGTCAATTTAATACACTTTCTAACCGAGATAAATATTATTTTGATGATGTAATTGTGCAACAGGACAATATCGCACCATCTTTGGTTTCTGCTCAACCTATCAATGGACAATCTGTTGTGGTTAATTTTTCGGAAACTTTGGACAATACAACCGCTTTAAATGTTGCAAATTATAGCATTGCAGGTTTGGGAAATCCTACAAGCGTGCAAGCTGGTGCAAATGCAAGCCAAGTAATTTTGCAATATCCTACAAATAGTTTCGCAAGCGGACAAACGCAAACGCTCACAGCCCAAAATCTCCAAGATGTATTTGCAAATGTAATGAACGCCCAAAATACAACTTTTATTTATTATCTTACATTCGTACCACAATATCAGGAATTGGTTTTTACAGAAATAATGTCAGACACACGAGGCAATGGCACACCGCTAAATCCTTTGCCTGATGCGGAATATGTAGAAATTTTTAACCCAACAAATAAAATTTTTAATTTGAAAAATGTGCAGTTTGCAGATGAAAGCACTACAAAATTATTACCTGAAATTTTGCTTTTTCCCAATGAATATGCCATTATTTGCGATATTACAGAAGTTTCTAATTTTCAAAGTTTTGGAAAAACAATAGGTGTAACAAGTTTTCCAACACTTACCAATGCAGGAGAAAGAATTTTGTTAAGAAATCCAAATAATATTTTGATAACTTTTGTAGAATATTCCGATGCTTGGCACGACAACAGCACCAAACGAGATGGCGGTTGGAGTTTGGAAAAATTAGATGTAAAAAATGTTTGTAAAGAACAAGGAAATTGGGTTTCTTCCACAGCACCACGAGGAGGCACGCCTGCACAAGTAAATAGCCAAAATCAACAATTTACTGACCTTACACCGCCACGTCTGCGTAGGGCAGAGGCATTTGATAACACAAGTATTTTATTGACTTTTGATGAAAATTTAGAAAAAAATAATCTTCTTACAAATGCTATTTTTTCCATTTCCCCAAATCTTAATATTCAAAATGTTGCATTTGTAACAGAATTTAATTTGGTACAAATAAAAATAACGTTAAATGATAATATTTTGCCTAATCAAATTTACACCATTTCAGTCCAAAATATACGAGATTGTAGCCAAAATATCATTCAAGGCAATAATTCTGCTACTTTTGGGCTTGCGGTTGCAGGTGAAAAAGGCGATATTATTTTGAATGAATTTTTGTTTAATCCGCCCACAAATGGAAGTGATTTTGTAGAAATTTATAATAATTCAGAAAAATACATCAATCTAAAAAATTGGCGAATTGCAAATTTAGAAAATGGAATTTTGGCAAATCAAAAACAATTAAGTATTTTGGATTTAAGCATTTCCCCCAAAAGTTATGCGGTTTTTACGCCAAATACTATTTTTTTAGAAAGTCAATATCCTTTGGGTAAAAAAGAATTTTATTATCCGCTTGATTTACCTTCTTATAATGACGACGAAGGAACAATCATTTTGATAAGCCCAAATGCAGAAATTGCGGAACAATTTGCATATTCTGAAAAATATCATTTTCCGCTTTTGGACAAAGTAGAGGGCGTTTCTTTGGAAAGAGTTGCACCTAATTTGCCTGCAAATGACCGCAATAGTTGGCAATCTGGAGCGTCTGTGGTAGGTTTTGCAACGCCTGGTTATCGCAATTCCCAAAATACAAACACCTTGCAAGAAAATGGCTTAATTGCCAATCCACAAGTATTTACGCCTGATAGTGATGGCAATGCAGATTTTACATTGTTGGAACTTTCGCCCCAAATTCAAAGCGGTGTTTTGCAATATTTAGCAATTTTTGATAAAACAGGCAGAGAAATCAAACGCCTTGCTGATAATTTTACGCTTGGCACACAAACCGCTAACTTCGTTTGGGATGGAACAACCAACCAACAGGCACGTGTGGATAGTGGCAATTATCTTGTAATTGCGAAAGTTTTTGGGCTTGATGGTATGGAAAAAGTCTATAAAACGATTGTGGTGCTTGCAAATAGGTTTTAATGGGAAATTAACAAGGATAAGATAAGACACTCAAAATAATAAATTTCTAACACAGTTTTTAAATATTATTTCCTGTAACTCATTCATTATCAATACAACACACATTTTTAAATTGAACTTTTTAAACCATTTTTTGAGCTTTTGAGCATATTACCTTTCAGGCACAAAATCCCAAATTTGGTCTTTCACAATGCACATATCCATACGAATATCGTGTGCTTGTGTGTCAAGTATGCGAGGAACAGGCGGAAAAAATGAAAGACCTATTTTGCGTGTCCAAACAGGGCATTTTCCCAAAAAATTATCATAAAAACCCTGTCCATATCCCACTCTGTAACCCAATTCATCAAAAGCCAACAAAGGCACAAGCACATAATCCACGTGTTCAGGTGTAGTAATTTGTGGATTTTGGGGCGTAGGAATATTAAATTTATCGTTTTTTAGTTCAATATTTTTATCAAAAATACAATGTGAAAGCGTTTTATTTTGCCAATCAGTAATAGAAGTTAATAACTGAATTTGTGGAAATTCTTGCCAAATTTTTTGGATAATAAGCCAAGTATTTATTTCATTTTTGTTGGGAATAGGCAAAAAAACGTGCAAAGTTTCGTCATCTTGTGGTTTCCAATGTCCAAAAAAAGTTTCCATAATTTGCCCACTGTACCATTCAATTTCCTTTGAGCTAAGATTTTGGCGAAGTTCCAAATAATACTGACGTAATGCAGATTTGTTCATAAATTTTTTAAAAATGTAATTTAAAAAAATGTATTTTGATATGTTCAATCACAATAAGCAAAAATATGTCAAAATTAAGAAAAAAATAATTTCAAATTAAAAAAATAATTTCTAAATTCATAAATTTTCCAACAAAAACATTTGCATTTCCATAAAAAAATCCTTTTTTTGCAGATATATTTCAGCATAATTTTTTAGAATGATTACAAAAATAGAAGTAAAAAATTACAAACTTTTACGATACATTTCACAAGATTTAAAAGGTTTTCATATACTTGTGGGTGCAAATGCCACAGGAAAAACGACTTTTTTAGATGTGATAAGTTTTGTGCGTGATATTGTAAATGATAATGTAGAAAAAGCAGTTTCTAATCGTGTAACTAATTTTGATGACCTTACTTGGAAAGGTCAAGGCGGAAATATAGAAATTGCCCTTGAATTTTTGTTGCCCAATCATATTATTGAAAAATTAGAAGAAAATAAATCTCTCAAAACTATTCGTTATGAATTACAAATAGGAATACACGAAACACAAAAAGACATTGGAATTTTAGGTGAAAGGGTTTTATTATTGGACAATTCACTTATTGAAAAGGAAATAAAAACGCATAATCTTTTTCCACATTTTCAAGAGGGAAATTCGATTTACAATAAAAAATATCCAAAACAAATATTCAAATCTATAATAAGCAAAGCACAAAATAAAAATGATGCTTATTTTTCTGAAATTTCAAAAGGTTGGAATTTATCATTCAAACTTGGACACCGAAAATCCGCATTAGCAAATCTTCCTGCTGATGAAGAAAAATTTCCTGCATCTATTTGGCTAAAAGAATATTTGGAAACAGGTGTACAGCTTTTTATGCTCAATAGTTTAAAAATTCGTGAAACAAGTCCGCCAAATCAAGGCAAACAATTTCGTTCTGATGGCAGTAATCTTCCTTGGGTAATAGATGATTTAAAAAAAAATTATCCAAAAAAATTTGAAAATTGGATAAATCATATCCAAACTGCTTTGCCTGATATTCAAACCATAAAAATTTTTGAAAATCCTGATAATAAACACAAATACCTCAAAATTATTTATGGAAATGGTGCAGAAGTGCCAAGTTGGATAATTTCTGATGGAACATTGCGATTATTGGCACTTACGATTATTGCGTATTTGCCTGATTTTAAAGGAATTTATTTGATAGAAGAACCTGAAAATGGTATTCACCCAAAAGCGATTGAAACCATTTTTCAATCACTTTCTTCTTTGTATCACGCCCAAATATTAGTTGCTTCACATTCGCCTGCGGTACTAAGTATTGCAGAATTAAAAAATATACTTTGTTTTGCAAAAACGAAAGATGGCATTGCTGATATTGTGCAAGGAGATGAACACCCAAATCTCAAAAATTGGCAACACGAAACCAATTTAAGTATTTTATTTGCAAGTGGTATTTTGGACTAATTTCTTTAAAAAAAATATGCAAAAAAAAGATTTAATCATATTGGTAGCAGACAAAAATACGCAGTTTTTATTAGATGGACTTTTGCCTCGTTTGCCCAAAATATTATCCACCAAAGAATTTACTTTTGATATGAAAATCCACCCTTTGCGTGATGCAGGTGTGCGTGCAGGAAGTAGTGATTTTTTGCGTCCATTTATTACAAATTATGATTATGCGATTGTTTTGTTTGATTATGAAGGTTCAGGCGACCAAACAAGTCAGCCACAACTTGTGCAAAAAATGGAAAATGAATTGGATATAAATGGTTGGCAAAATAGAAATGCAGTTATCATCATTGAGCCTGAAATAGAAAATTGGATTTGGGTAAATTCTCCACATCTTGCACAGGAAACAGAATGGGAAGATATGCCAACACTTGATAATTGGCTTATTCAAAAAGGTTTTAAAAATCAAAATGACATAAAACCACCTCGCCCAAAAGAAGCATTTGAGGAGGCTTTGAAAGAAAAACAAATACCTCGTTCATCAGCTATTTACAAAAATATAGCACAAAAAGCAAGTTTTAAAGGTTGCATTGACCTAAATTTTGAAAAATTTAAAAATACAATCCAAAAATGGTTTTAGATTTTATGATTTTTAATTTTTTAATTTTCAAATTCATAAATTTTCCAACAAAAACATTTGCATTTCCATAAAAAAATCCTTTTTTTGCAATAAAATAAATTTTTATAAAATTGGTTGTTTTGCTTTTTTTACTGACTACTGATTCCTGATAACTACTAAAAAAATGTCCCTACGCCAAACCCTCCAACACCTCAATCGCTTGCGTGAAGTAGTACAAGTATTACTAAAACACGGTTTTGGTGATGTGGTTTTCCAATCTTCTTTGCGTTTTATATTGCCTAATCGCAATAATCAAGAGTTTTTTACAACCACACAACCCAAAGAACGTTGGGCAAAATTGCGTATGGTGGTAGAAGAATTAGGCTCTACTTTTATCAAATTTGCCCAACTTCTCAGCAATCGCCCTGATTTACTGCCCGAAACGCTTATCCAAGAATTTGAAAAATTACAAAATAATGCTACGCCTATTCATTATGATTTGATAGAAAAAACCATTTTTGAAGAAACGCAAAAAAAAGTAGAAGATATTTTTTCTTTTTTTGACAAAAAAGCAATCGGTGTGGCTTCTATTGGGCAAGTTCATAAAGCAAAACTCAAAAATGGCAATGATGTTGTCGTAAAAATTCAACGCCCTAATGTTAGCAAACAGCTTGAAGTGGATTTGGGGCTTTTGAGGGAATTTATACGTCTTACTGAAAGTTATTTTAAAAAATTAGGTATTCTTAATCCTTTGGAGGTTTTGGAGGCTTTTGAGGAAAGTATGCAGGCAGAAATGGATTATATGCGTGAAGCAAAACATTTGGAGCAATTTAGAAAATGCTACGCCAATCACCCAGATTTTTCTATTCCAATGCCTTATAGAAATCTTTGCACAAAAAAAATGCTTGTGATGGAATATATGTCAGGTTGCAAGATAACTGATATTCCACAAATGGAAGCGTGGGGCATCAACCCTGAAAAAATGGTGGAAAAAGGTATGGAAGTGTATTTATCGCAAATATTTGACAATGGTTTTTTTCACGCTGACCCTCACCCTGGCAATATTTTGGTGCGTCCAACAGGAAAATTAGTTTTGTTGGATTTTGGAATGGTTGGAAAATTAACATTATTTCAAAAATACGCTTTTGCAGGTGTTTTTGTGGGGCTTGCCAACCAAGATTCAAGAAGTATGGCGTTGAATTTGAGAAAATTATCGCCTGAAAGTGATTTTGATAATGTGCAAGCGTTGGAACAGGATTTAGAGGAATTGATAGAAAATTTTATTGTGCTTGATGTGGATAATGCAGGACTTAGTGAATGTACTGCACAACTCCAAAAAATTATTTACAAACACAAATTACAAGTTCATGGCGTAGTTTTTTTGATTTTGAGAGCTTTAGCAATTATTGAAGGAATTGGTAGAACATTGCACCCAAATTTTCAAGCATTAGAATTTATAAAACCTTATGGATTAAAATTAATGACTGAACAATTTTCTTTTAAAAATCAACGCAATGAAATATTTTATTCAATGTCCCAACTCATTTCATTGTTGTATGTTTTTCCTTCTGAAATCAAACAAATCTTAAAACAACTTCGCAATGGACAACTGAAAATTTCGCACAACATAGAACATTTAGACCAAATTCCTAAACAACTTCACCGCAATAGCAAACGCCTTCATCTTACTGTTTTGTCAAGTGTGAGCATTATTTCATCTATTTTGTTTATGCTTACACCTTTTGCTTCACAAATGCCTTTGTGGTTTGGTTTGCCTTATTTGAGTACGTTTGGGTTGATTTTAGGAAGTGTTTTAGGTGTTTTTGGATTTTTTAGAAAATAAAAAAATAAGGCTTGGATAAGTAATCACACTGATTTATTTTATATTATTCAAAAAAGTAATTTTATAAAAAAAACGCTTCTAAAACTCTTGGAGGGTTTTAAAACCCTCCAAGAGTTGAAAACCGATAATATAAACTATTTTAGTATTGATGCTTAGTGTGTGTAATCCTATTTTTTAAAAGCAGCTATTTTGTTTTTTAATTTATTTCCAAATGATTTATTTTTTGCTTAAAAAAAAGAATTTTTATGATTTTTTTTGTTTTTAAAAGTAACTTTGCAAAATTGACCCAAAAAATCAAAAACAAGCACCTAAAACTTTTGTTTTAACATAAAAAACAATAAAAAAAGGCTGTTCATTCACCATTCAACATTTACCATTCAACATTAAAAAAGATGAACCAAAAATATATTCGCAATTTTTGCATTATCGCACACATTGACCACGGAAAAAGTACCTTAGCTGACCGTTTGCTTGAATTTACACAAACGGTATCCTCACGTGATATGCAGGCTCAACTATTGGACGATATGGATTTAGAACGTGAAAGAGGCATTACTATCAAAAGCCACGCTATTCAAATGAAGTATACGTACAAAGGTGATGAATATACCATAAACCTAATAGATACACCTGGACACGTAGATTTTTCGTATGAAGTTTCACGCTCTATTATGGCGTGTGAAGGTGCTTTATTGGTTGTAGATTCTTCGCAAGGTATTGAAGCCCAAACCATTTCTAATTTGTATTTGGCGATTGGCAATGACCTTACTATTATCCCTGTTTTGAATAAAATTGACCTTCCACACGCTATGCCTGAAGAAGTAAGCGACGAAATCGTGGATTTATTGGGTTGTGATAGGGCGGAAATTGTAAGAGCAAGTGGAAAAGCTGGAATTGGCATTGAGGACATTCTTAACGCAGTTGTAGAGCGTGTTCCGCCACCAAAAGGCGACCCAAAAGGCGAATTACAAGCATTGATTTTTGATTCGCATTTTAATTCTTTTAGAGGAATTGAGGTTATTTTTAGAATAATGAATGGCGAAATCAGAAAAGGTGATAAAGTAAAATTCTTGGCAACAGGCAAAGAATATGGTGCTGATGAAATAGGCGTATTAAAACTTACACAAGAACCGCAAACTGTAATGAGTGCTGGCAATGTAGGTTATCTTATTTCAGGCATCAAAAATGCCAAAGAGGTAAAAGTAGGTGATACCATTACACACGTTTTGAATCCCTGTAAAGAAGCTGTAAAGGGTTTTGAAGATGTAAAACCAATGGTTTTTGCAGGAATTTATCCTGTAGAAACGTCAGAATTTGAGGATTTGCGTGAGGCAATAGAAAAATTACAATTAAATGATGCCTCTTTGGTGTGGGAGCCTGAAACTTCTGCAGCGTTGGGTTTTGGTTTTAGGTGTGGATTTTTGGGAATGTTGCACATGGAAATCGTACAAGAACGCTTAGAACGTGAATTTGATATGACGGTTATTACCACTGTTCCGTCTGTGCAGTTCAAGGCGTATCTTACTGATGGCGAGGTGTTGGCGGTGCAAGCTCCTGCGGATATGCCTGACCCTTCACGCATTGATTTTATAGAAGAACCTTATGTAAAAGCTCAAATTATCACCAAATCAGAATATATTGGGGCAATTATGACACTTTGTATGGACAAAAGGGGCATCATCAAAAATCAAAGTTATCTTACAACTGATAGGGTAGAAATGACGTTTGAATTGCCTTTGGCGGAGATTGTTTTTGATTTTTTTGATAAATTAAAAACTATTTCAAGAGGTTATGCGTCATTGGATTACGAATTGATAGGTTTCCAAACTTCCAATATGGTGAAATTGGATATTTTATTGAATGGTGATAAAGTAGATGCACTTTCTGCGATTGTTCATAGAGATAAGGCTTACGATTGGGGCAAAAAACTTTGTGAAAAATTAAGGGAATTGTTGCCTCGTCAACAGTTTGAAATTGCGATACAAGCTGCAATAGGTATGAAAATTATTTCTCGTGAAACGGTTAAGGCACTTCGCAAAAATGTATTAGCAAAATGTTATGGTGGTGATATTTCACGCAAAAGAAAACTTTTGGACAAACAGAAAAAAGGTAAAAAACGTATGCGTCAAGTAGGTACAGTTGAAATTCCACAAGAGGCGTTTATGGCAGTTTTGAAATTAGAATAATTTTTTTCTGTTTTTAATCATCTCCCAAAAGTGGAAAAGGTTTTTTTTTTTCTGTTTTTGGGGGAATATTTTTAGTATTTATGAATATATTAGACATAAAACCTTATTACATAATATCTCAAGAGGAAGATAGTGTATTTGTTGGAAATAATAAGTTTTTAGAATTTTATATTGATGATGTACCTCTTTGTGAATACATTTTTAAAAAATATAATTTTAGTATTTTTGATACTGCTATTGGAGTAGGGGCATTGGGTTGGTTTAAAAGTTCTGCTTTTGAAGAAAAATGTCTATTAAAACAACTATTAAAAATACCTTTGACAGAACAGGAAGCAGAAACAAAAGTAAAATATAATAATCCTAATCCTTTAAAAGAAGATATTGAAGATTTTTTGAGTTATTATAAAACTGAAGAAATATGGATTTATTTGAGTACTTGCTGTGGTGACCCTGTATGTTGGGGTTGGAATATTGGAGTAATTGAAAAAAATGATACATTTACTTGGGAAGTAGATGAAAATATAACTTTTGAGTTTCAAAAAAATGCTTATGTAAGCACATTAAAGGAAATTATAAAAATAATAGACGAAAAAAATATGCCTCTAAAAGATGCTTTTGATTGGTAATTATTAAAATAAAAATGTTTTTTTTCGTTTTGGGTGTCATTCTGAAAGAATCTGGCTGTTTTGTGCAGAAGAATAACAGAATGATAAAATTCCACAGAAATTGGGTTGTCTGATAATTTTTGTGGAGTTACAAACCTATAAGGTTTTAAAAACCTTATAGGTTTGATTATCAATATTCCATATTAAAAATAAATGATAAATTTAACACATTCCACAAAAATTGTCAGATAACCAAAAATCGTTAAATAACCAAAAAACACATAAAATGAATGATAAGCACAGCAAATTTCTCACAAGAACAAAAATCATAGTTCAGAAAAAATCAAAGATTTTCTATATTTTCCAAATAATAAGATGCTTGTTCTAATAATTTAGTTTTTTCTTCTGCTTGCATTTTGTTCCAAGTAACATACGCCATACCAATTCGTGGATTTTTGGCTAATTTTGCTTGATGTTGGTCATAAAAATTCCAATACAAGCTGTTAAAAGGACAGGCATTTTCACCATATTTTTTTTTGTTATCATATTTACATTTTTTGCAGTAATCACTCATTTTGTCAATATAATTTGCAGAAGAAGTATAAGGTTTGGTTGCTATCATTCCACCGTCTGCATATTGGCTCATACCTCTTGTGTTGGTAATTTCAACCCATTCAATCGCATCAATATAAATACCCAAATACCATTTATCTACCTCGTCAGGGTGTATGCCTGCCAAAAGTGCAAAATTTCCTGTTATCATCAACCTTTGTATATGATGTGCAAAAGCATAATCAAGTGATTGATTGATAGCATTTTTGAGGCAATTCATTTGGGTTTTTCCTGTCCAAAACCAAGTAGGAAGATTATTTTTGTATTCAAAATAATTTTTCTGGGAATATGAAGGCATATTTGCCCAATAAACACCTCGCATATATTCACGCCAACCAATAATTTGTCTTACAAAACCCTCAATTTGAGCAATAGAAATGCTTTTTTGATTTTGTTGCCAATAATTTATCGCAGAATTTACAACCTCCAAAGGTGTTAATAATTTTATATTTAAGGCAAAAGAGAGTCTTGAATGAAACAAAAAAGGTTCATTTTCCACCATTGCATCTTCATACGTGCCAAAATGAATTAAGCATTTTTTTACAAAAAAATCCAAATATGCAAGTGCTTGCTCACGATTGATGCACCAAGAGAATTTAGTAGGTTTTTGGAGATTTCCAATGGTTTTTATGCCTTTTTTTTCAATAATTTCTAAAATTTTTGTAGCATCATTTTCAGGCAAATGAGGTGTTGGAATGGGATATTTTCCATCATATTTTTTTCTATTTTCAGCATCATAATTCCATTTTCCTGTCAAAGGCTCATTATTTTCCATCAAAATATCATAATCTTTTCTAATTTTTCTGTAAAAAGTTTCCAATAAATATGTTTTTTTGTCTTTGAACAAATCTTTTAGAAAATGGCGTGAAGTCAAAAAATGTTCAGTATCAAAACAATTTACTTTGATATTTTTTTGGTTTAAAATTTCAGAAATTTGTTGAAATAAAATATCCAATCTGTATTCATCAGGCAACAAATATTGAAATTGTTGAATAGGATTATTTCCAGAAGATTTATTTTCAATAATTTGCAGAATATTTTTCTCAAAACTTTGCAAATTATTTTCTGCATCTAATTCAAAATAAATAACCTGATGACCCAAATTTTTTAAGGTATTTGCAAAATCACGCATTGCTAAGAAAAAACCTACTATTTTTTGGATATGATGTGTTACATATTCAGATTCAGGCGTGATTTCCATCAAAAGATATGTAATATTTGGATTTATTTCTTTGAACCAACTATGTCGAATATTTAATTGGTCGCCCAAAATTAAGCGTAGCGTATTCTGCATTATTTAATTGATTTGATTTATTTTTTTTAAACCAAATAAAATATTGATTTGTTTTTTGTTCTTTATAGGTATTGCTAAACGTTTATTTGCACTGTTATTGTGTATTTATACTGTATAGGCTTTTTTGCTGACTTATTGGTAGCAAAAAATCTTCAAAATATTTGCGTTTTGAAGTTTTTTATGTCTAAAAACACTCTACTAAATAATTTTTAAAATAAGGTCATCAATACGTTTAAAGGTGTTTTTAAGATATAAAAAACATATTCAAAATCATTTTTAAAATGTTGTTGATTTGATTGGGGATTCATAATTTGCTTCAAATGCAAAATTTAATGTGTATAACACTGATGGATTTATTCCTATTTCAAACAATTCTTGTATTTTTGTGCTGATGATTGGCATATTTTTATTAGATTTCTTCAAATGAAACTATTTTGTCTTAAACCTTAAACTTTAAATTTTTTTATGAAAAAACTCATTAGCACAGTCATTCGTTATGTACCACGCAAATATTTACAGGTGTTAAGTCCTGTTGCTTTGCGTGTGTTAGGCTTTTTTTATGCAGGAAAAGGCGTGCAGTGTCCTGTTTGTAACAAAGAATACAAAAAATTTCTGCCTTATGGGCGTGGCTCGTCAGCACGTGAAAATGCTTTGTGTCCAAGTTGCCAAACATTAGAAAGACACAGATTGATTTGGCTTTATTTGAAAGAAAAAACAGATTTTTTCACAAAAAATTTAAGAGTTTTGCATATTGCACCTGAAAGCTGTTTTATTACCCCATTTTCAAAACAAAAAAATCTTACTTATACAACTGCTGATTTGGAATCACCATTGGCAACTGTAAAAATGGATATTCAAAAAATGCCTTTTGAAGATAATAGTTTTGATGTAGTGCTTTGCAATCACGTATTGGAGCATATTCCTGATGATTATAAGGCATTAAGCGAAATGTATCGTGTGCTTTCGCCTAATGGTTGGGCTATTTTACAGGTGCCATTTTTTGACTTAAATCTACAAAAAACTTTTCAAGATGACACGATTATAAGCCCACAAGAGCGTTTTAAGGCTTATGGACAAGAAGACCACGTAAGAATGTATGGACAGGATTATCCTGTGCGTATTGCTTCGGTAGGTTTTGAGGTAGAAGAAAATCTTTTTGTAAAAGAATTACCCAAAGAAAATATTGCTAAATATGCCCTTCCTGCATCTGAAATATTGTATGTAGCAAGGAAGAATTAAGAATTAAGAATTAGAAATTAGGAATGAATTACAATTAGAAATAAAAATATAATTAAAAAATAAATAAATAAAATTATTTTTAAATTAATTAAAATAAAATTTGGATAATTAAAGTATTTTTACTACAATTCCTAATTCCTAATTCCTAATTCCTAATTCCTAATTCCTAATTCCTAATTACCATCATCTCCACCCTGCGATTAAGCAAACGATTTGCATCGGTGTCATTATTTACCAATGGATTTCCACTACCAAAACCTTGTGTAGAAATGCGTTCTTTGGCAATGCCATTTTTTTGGAAATAATCACTTACAGAATTTGCCCTATTTTCAGACAAAATAAGATTATTAGTTTTGTTGCCAATATTATCTGTATGACCTGCAAGGTTAATTTTGTAGGTTGGATTTTTCTTCAAAATATCAAGAGCTTTGTTCAATTCTGCAAAAGAAACAGGTAATAAATCTGCTTTTGAAAATGCAAAATTTACATTTTTTAGGATTAAATATTTATCAAATTCAATGTTTTTTTCATTAAAATAAACAACTTCATTAGTGATTTTTTGCTCCAAATCACTTTGAATAAATGTAGGCAAACCCAAACGTGCCAATTTTCCACCAAGTGAAATTGCATTATTTTTATGTCCACATTTTTCCGCTAAACCATTTGGATTATTGATAACACCCAAAAAAGATTTTTGGTAAATAGGAAAATAAATCTTGCCATCACTCGCAAGTTGTAACGCACCAATCCAACCTTTGTCTTCGGTTTGTCCTACTTTTTTAACTGATTTTTTGATTTTTTCCATTGAATTTTCTTGCAAATTTATCTGAAAAACGCTTCCTGTGCCTGCACCTGTTACATACAAAAGCGAACCATTAGGCGAAAATTCTATCCCGTATGGAAATTCGTTGTTATCTAATTGGACGTTGATATGATTGCTTACTTTGCCCGTTGCACTATCAAAATCAAATATTTCAACTTGGTGTTCTTCCTCCAAAGCCAACGCAAGATTTGTTCCGTCAGGGCTTAATTTCATATAACCTTGTGCATTTGTAGGTGTTCCTTTGTGTATTTTGCCTACTTTGCTAATAATTGGATTAGGTGAAATACCCATTTCTGTAACCAAAAACGCCTTAAATTCATCACTTTCCCAACTATGCACGATTACCCAAGTATCTTTTTGGTTGCGGTGTTTTACAGAAGTTAATTTTTCAGTTACATTTTTAGCCAAAATAATATTTTTTTTATCAGGAATAATATTTCCTAATGTATTATCAAGATTCATATCCACCAAAGAATAACAAAATTCGCCTGGACTTTCTGCCTCAATTATGCCAACTGTAAACAAAAAAAACAAATTTTCTTTTTTTGGAAAAGGAACTACAATTCCTGACTGTGTAGAAGATTTATGACCTTTCAAATCATCAACCATAAGTTGGTGATTGCGATTATAGGCTTTTGTGCCATCAGTATAAAAAAGTAATTTGCCTTTTTTGTCTGCAATCACAACACAACCTTCTTCGGTACTAAGTTGCCCATCTAAAAGCGGTGTTTTGGTATTAAAATCAAAACCTGCTTTTTCACCAAAATACCAAATATTTGATTGTTTTTGGGCAAAAACTTCATTTTGAAAAAATAAAATTTTAGAAAATGCAAAAATTAAAAATAAAAAAAGGAATTTCATAAGAATTAGGAATGTTTTGGGGAATATGTTTGAAACCATACACTTTTCTCAGAAACCCCACTCAAACCTTCTCTTCTGGGGAGGGCTTTTCGCAAAGCGGTTAAATTTCTGCTTTTTGGTACTAATTTTTAAAAAGTGTATGATTTTAAAGGTGATATGAAAAAAATGTTTTATAACCACAAAAATAACATAAAAACTGGTATTTTTATTAGTAAAAACTATGTTTTTAGTCTGTTTTTTGAGAAATAATTAGTTCAGTTATTGAAAAATGAAAAGTTTTTAATTTTTTTGTAAAAAAATTATCAATATTTTTGCAATAAAAAATAAATATATGATGAATAATCCAGAATTATTTGAAAATAATACCACAGAAGATAAAGACAAAATTAAAAGTGAAAAAATAATTGTCAATGATAGTGATAATACAGAAGAAGATTCAGGTTCTGACCAACCTAAAAAATTCCCTTATAACCCTGAAATTGCTGATGTGGATATAAGAGAAGATAAATTTTCTATTTATCAATATATGCGTTTTTATGACCAAAAAAGGCTTGTAATTGACCCTGATTATCAACGCAATTTGGTTTGGAAACTTCATCAAAAAGTACGTTTTATTGAATCTATTATTTTAGGGTTTCCGCTTCCTCCTTTTTATGTCAACCAACAAAGAAATGGAGATTATACTATTATTGATGGGTTGCAACGTACTACTGCATTACACGAATTTGTTAATAATGAATTTCCATTAAAAGATTTAAAGCAATTACCAGATTATAATAATAAAAAATTTTCAGAATTACCAAGTGCGATAAGGGCAAAAATAGAAGATAAAAATTTGATGCTTTATGTATTAAAACCTTCAGTTTCTACGCAAGTAATTTATGAATTATTTGATAGAATAAATACAGGAGGCACTCCACTTAATCAACAAGAGGTAAGGAATTGTATTTTTTTAGGTAATTCCACCAAATTACTCAAAGAACTTTCTGAAATGGAAGTTTTTAAAAAAGCTATAGACAATGGTGTTTCTGATAAAAGAATGAAAGACAGGGAAATTGTATTGCGTTATCTTTCGTTTAAAATTTTTGATTATGAAAAAGATTATAAAGGTGATTTGGACGATTTTTTAGGAAATACAATGCGAAAAATAAACCAAATGCAACCAGAAGAACTTTTGGCACTCAAAGAGGATTTTGTAAGAGTAATGGATTTAACGCTTGAGTTTTTTGGAAAAGAAAATTTTAGGTTTCCTATTTTGGACAAAGACAACAAACTTAATCGTGGTTTTATCAATACCTCCCTGATGGAATCTATTGCTTATTTTTTCTCTAAATATTCAGATGATTTTTTGAAAACAAACAAAGAAAAAATCATTGAAAATATGAATATTTTACTCAAAAATGAAATCTATCGCAATGCTACAAAAACCTCCACAGCTTCCAAACGCAATGTAATTGACCGTTTTACGCTTGCAGAAGAAATATTAGGAAAAATATAAAAAATTACACAAAAATCACAATGCTAAAAAATATCACACTCCAAAATTTTAAGGTTTTTAGAGAAAAAACTACTTTTCCACTTGCTAATTTTAACCTGCTTACAGGTACAAATGGGAAAGGAAAATCATCTTTGTTACAATCCATTTTGTTGATGAAGCAAAGCATTGATTTTAACCAACTTGCTCCAAAAATTTATTTGAATGGTAGTTGTGTGAATCTGGGTGATTTTCAAGATGTGAAAAACATTGATGCACCTACAAATGAATACATCACAATGGCATTTGAATTTAAAAATGGGAAAGCAGAATATAATTTAAAAAGTGAATTGGAAAGTACAACGCTTGATATTCAGAATTTAAAATTTAAAAATGAGAATGCAGATTTTTTTTTAGATGCGGAACATAAAACATTTGAAGGAAAAACCCCTGCTTTTGAATCTGAGGAAAAATTAGGCATAAAAGATGTATTCCTTGCTTTTTTATTACCTGTAAATTTAATTACTCAAAAAGATGAAGCTGTTAATAATAATCAAAATATTATTTATAATAATCTTTGGAATGTTGGTAACAATATTGGGGCTAATAGTTTCTTATACGTTCACTATATATCAGCTGACCGCATAGGTTCTCAAAAATATTATGTAAAAAAAGATTTAGATTTATTTCCTGTTGTTGGTGCGAAAGGCGAAAACACTGCAAGCGTACTTTCAAAATTTAAAGCTCAAAATGTAGATGAAAAATTATATTTGGGACAAGATGCGAATACACTTTTGCAACAAACTGAGGAGTGGCTCAAAGAAATATTTGGAAATGTAAAATTTAATATTGATGATACCTCCCAAAAAGACATTATTTATTTTCTTTTTAATACAAATTCTGATAGAACACCACAATACAGACCAACCAATGTAGGTTTTGGATTTTCGTATTTGTTACCCATTATCGTGTCAGGCTTGATAGCCAAAAAAGGCGAAATATTGATAATAGAAAACCCAGAGGCACACCTTCACCCAAAAGCACAAAATAGTTTGACAAAATTTTTGGCAAAAGTCGCAAGTTGTGGCGTACAGGTTTTTGTGGAAACACACAGCGAGCATATTTTAAATGGTTTGCGAATTGCTATTATTGACAACATTTTAGAAAACACACAAGCAAATGTTTTTTATTTTCACGACCCAAAAACAGAAGATGAAAATTCACAAGAAAAATATTTTACCCAAATTCCAATAAGCCCAAAAGGAAAAATAACGAATTGGATTGAAGGTTTTTTTGACCAAACTGAGAATGATTTAGATATTATTTTAGGCGTAAAATAAAAAATATAAATGGACAAAAACAACAAAGAATTTAATATCTTTTTTGATGATATTTCTTTTTCAAAAGAGTTAGAAAATGACACTGAAAAAACCTTGAATGACTTTCATATTTTTTTAACAAAAGTTGTAAAAAAATATGAAAATGAAATCAAATTTTTTACATCAAACTCAAACATAATTGAATTACTCAAAAATAATTTTGTTGTTCAATATGTAGAGGAATGTATAGAAGACAAATCAATCATAAGAAATATAAAAAATAAAATGCAACATTTGATTGACTGGACAGAAAACAAAATAAATGATGGTAATATTTCATATTATCAAGTTGATTTTCCTTCCGAAAAATTAACTAAACAAACTGATAACACACTTGCAGAAGTTATAGAACGATATTTTTTATACAACAAAACAACTAATTTTGCTTTGTTGAGTATGTCAAATGATTATGACTTTTTACATTTATATTTTTTCAAAAAAACTTATCTTAATGAAATTTTTTATGGTGAAATTCCTTTTATACGATTTAAAGATTGGGAAATTTGGAAAAAAATAAATATTGATTGGTATAAGTGTATTGAAGATAAAGAAATTTGGAAAAAAATAAAAACAGAATTTTATAATAATTCAAAATACAAAGATTTTGATTGGGAAAAGTGGCAACCAAACAAGGATTTTCCAAATAATTTATTACCTTTTCGTGCATTAAGCGACCTTTTTACGGTTGATAATTGGCAAGATTTCAGGGAAAAAATCAAAAAAAATGCACCTGAAAAAATAAGCATTATAAGCAAAATGGCAAAAATAGTTGCAACAATAAATGGCTATACTTTTGAAAAAGATATATCAAAATTGAACGCACAAAAAAGTGGAAAAATACGAGAAATTTATTCAGCAGGTGAAAGCAACCACAAAATATATCTATCTGCGGATTTTGAATCAGGAGGATTTGAAGTATTTTCATATAATGCAACTTGGCTGGGCGAATATTCTTTTAGTGGTGAAGTAACATCTTTTTCAACAAAAGAAGAAGTACACAAAAAACATCAAATTACCTTAGCTTAATTGATTTTTTAGGCATTTTTTTTATTTTTTCAAAAAAAAATCATTTTTTTTACAATTTACATTTTTTGGCTTGTATTTTTGTGGTTTAATATAAAAAACTTGCCTTCAAAAAATGCCACCAACAATGACAAATTCCAAACCACTTAAATCCTTTTATAAAAAAATTCAAAAAATTTCTTTTTTTAGTTTTCTATTTTTTAACCTTTTTTTTTCTCTGTTTTTTCATCATTCCCTACTTGCTGACCGCATTACAAGTGCATTCAAACAAATACAAAAAGGCGAGTTTGCGAAAGCAAAAACACAGATTGATAAACAATTAGAAAAAGATACACTTTATAATGCTGGTACTTTTCACGTACTTGCAGAATATTATTTTGCAGAAAAAAATCCTGCGTATAATATGGATTCTGCGTATTTTTTTGTGCAAAAATCCATAAATTCCTACCCAAAAGCTCAACCCAAAATTCTCAAAGAATGGGTAAGCGAAAAAATTACGCTTGAAACTGCCAAAAAACTCAAAGAAAATATTGAAAAAAAAGGCTTTGATTTGGCTGAAAAAAGCAATACACTCACCGCTTACCAAACTTTTTTGACGCATTTTCCAAAAGCTCCACAAGTACAAGAAGCCCAAACACGATTTTATCAAATCTCTTGGAAAGATGCACGCCAACAAAATTCGCTGGAAATTTATCAGGAATTTATGCAAAAATATCCTAACGCTCCACAATACAAAGAAGCAAACCGAGTAAGCGATAGCCTCGTGTGGGTGCGTGATACGCAAAGCAATACAAAATCAAAAATTTTGCGTTTTTTGAACCAAAATCCAAAAAATGCTTATAGAAATAACGCCATAGAACAGCTTTATTGGGCAGATAGTTGGCAAAATAACGAAGATTTTTATAAAAATTTTGTGAAAAAATATCCACAAGCACTTATTACTTCGCTTGCGTATAGTTGGTTGGTTGCACACGCTCACGAAAAAAATACTTGGAAACAACTTTTTAATGAATTTCCTAATTTTCCTGAAAAAGAATATTTTGAAAAATTTGAAAAAAATTATAAAATAGCATATATTCCATTTTTAGACAGTGAATTATTTGGTTATGTAAATGAAAATGGCAAAACTACCATTTCGCCATCTTTGGAAGAAATTCCCAAAAAACACCTTTGTAATGCTCAATTTTTACCTTATTTGATTACCCAAAAAAATAACCGAGTGGGTTTGCAAGATGCTTTTGGAAAGGCAATCCTTACACCACAATTTGACCAAATTGATTTTTTTGTTACAGGGCTTGTGCGTGTTTCCAAAAATGCAGAACAAGGCATTTATCACACATCAGGCAAAGAAATTTTGCCTATAAAATATGACTTGATTGAGGTTTTGAATGATAAATTTTTGAAAATTCGCAAAAATCGCAGGTGGGGAATTGCAACCTATAACGGAATGGTGATTGTTGAACCAAAATTTACAGAAATAGAAGCAGTAGGCAAATATTTTGTGAGTTTGGCGAGCAATAGCGAAAGTCAAATATTGGCAAATAATGCACTTGGGCATTATTTTGAGGAAAAAATGCAAAATTTACCTGTTTATAACCAATGGGAAAAAATAGACAATGAAACCAAATGGATAAAAATAGTTCAAGAAAATAAAGTAAAACTATTAGACAAAGAAGGAAATATTATTTTTTCGGATTTTGATAATATTTTACAAATATCAGAAAACATTTTTTCCATAGAAAAAAATAAAAATTGGATAATTTACCAATTTATTAAAAATAATAATCTCCACGAAATCAAGCCCTTGAATGAACAACAATATCAAAACATTATCATTACACCGCATTTTTTGGGTGTAAAAATGGGCAATAAATGGGGGATTTTGGATAAAATGGCAAAAATTCATCACGAAATAAATCTTGATACCTTGTACGCAATAGGCGAAAATTTGATGTACCAAAAAGCTAAAAAATCTTATATTCAATTTCCGCAAAAAGTGGTAGAAGTTACTGCATTGCGTAATCTGAAAGCAGAAAAAGGCGATTATACTGCTTTGCAATCGTATATTTCGTATCAAGATGCGACCAATAAAAAAGGACTTTTTTCGCCAGAAGGCAATAAAATATTACCGCCAACTGCCCAAAATTACTATATTGTAAGCCCAAAAGAGGTTGTAATCCAACAAAATGGAAAATTTGGTTTGGCTGATTCTTTGGGTAAATTTTTACTAATGCCCAAATATGATGGCATCACAAAGGCGAATGAAGGCGAATATATTTTAACCAACCAAAGAAAATTTGGACTTTGGGCAAAAGGTTTGTGTTTGATTGAACCTAATTTTGATGAACCTTTGCAATATTTTACCCCAAAAAAACGCCCTCTTTGGTTTGTTGCAAAACGCAACAATTTATTTGGTGTGGTTGATAGCAAAGGGGCAAATTTAATTCCATTGGAATATACCGAAATTATTGCGTGGAAAGATAGTATTGCACTTGCATTGGACAAAAAAGGAAAATGGAATTTTGTGCATTTTAATAAAAAATCACAAACAAAATTGCCTAAAATGGATTTTGAAAAAGTAAAATTTTTGGCACGCACTGCTGATGATGTATTTGTGCAGATAGAAATGAATGGTTTTTTTGGCGTTTATAGTGCAAAAAATGGTAATATCATTCCGCCTGATTACGAACATATCAATAACATTGGTACTTTGGAACACCCTGTTTTTTTTGCAGAACACAAATCAAAAGACAAAAAACGTTATCAAGTCGTTTATTTTGCCCAAAATGGTAAAGAAATTTGGTCAAATGTACTGAAAGAAGAAGAATATTTGAGGATTGTGTGCGAGTAAAAAGTTTAAGGTTTAAAAGTTCAAGGTTCAAAAGTTTAAAAATAATTTGTATTTAATCCTGCCAATCTTAAAATCCTAAAAATCCTGCTCTTATTTGGCTGTTTCATTTATCATTCAACATTAAAAAAGTTTTTTTCTCAATGTGTAAATCATTACCTATTTTTACATATAAAAATAATATTTATAAAAAATAATCATAAAATCCTTTAAAAAATTCAAAAATGTTTTACAAAAATATTCCTCCTTTTCACACACAAGACCTAAGTCAATTTACTTTTTTGGTAACAGGCGGAGCAGGTTTTATAGGTTCTCATTTGGTAGAATACTTATTGACACATCAAGCCAAAAAAGTAAAAGTTTTGGATAATTTGATGACAGGTTTTAGGGAAAATATTGAGGCTTTTGTGCATTTTCCTAATTTTGAATTTATAGAAGGTGATATTCGTGATTTGGACACCTGCCAAAATGCTTGTCAAAATGTGGATTATGTACTGCACGAAGCTGCATTAGGCTCGGTTCCTCGTAGCATTGATAATCCTATTTTGAGCAATGAGGTAAATGTTCAAGGATTTCTTAATATGTTGGTTGCCTCCAAAGACCAAAAAGTAAAAAGATTTATCTATGCAGCATCTTCTTCTACGTATGGCGATAGCCCAATTTTACCCAAACAAGAAGATGTTATTGGAAAACCTTTGTCGCCTTATGCAGTTACCAAATATGTAAATGAATTGTATGCAGATGTTTTTTACAAAACTTACGGATTGGAAACTATTGGTTTAAGATATTTTAATATTTTTGGCATAAGACAAAGCCCAAAAGGTGCTTACGCTGCGGTAATGCCATTATTTATGGAAGCAATCAAAAATAATATTTCGCCTAATATCAACGGTGATGGCACGCATACACGAGATTTTACGTTTGTTGCAAATGCAGTTCAGGCGAATATTTTGGCTTGTTTTATAGAAAAAAAAGAAGCAATCAATCAAGTGTATAATGTAGCAGTTGGCGAAAGTAATTCGCTGTTGGATATTGTGGATACATTGTGCAAATTGGCAAATAAAGACATTAAACCAAATCACAGAGCTGAACGCTTAGGTGATGTAAAAAATAGCCTTGCTGATATTTCTAAAATCAAAGAATTATTAGGTTATAATCCTACTTTTGACCTCAAAAAAGGCTTAGAAGTAACTTGGAAATGGTTTAATGAATAATTGAGAATTAAGAATTAGGAATGAAAAAGCCAAATTACAACTAAAATAAAAAAATTAGTCATTCAAAAATTCTATGGTTTTATCAATCACAGATTGCGTTCTCAAAATCCTAAAATGTCCTGTTTCTTGAATTTCCAAAAAAGTACAATTTTTCCAATTTTTTTGGACATTTCTAGCACGTTCTATGGGAATTATTTTGTCGTTGGTATCGTGAATAATGAGTGATTTTGCTACATTTATGCTTTTTACAAAATCACTTACATTTAGTTTGTGAATATCAAGTTTGGTTTCTTTTTCTAATTTTGTAATCAATTTGTTTTTTACATTTTCAGTTATTCCAATTTGTGTAGCAACATCATTTATACGTTCCGCAAATTTGTCAGGTGTGGTAAGCAACACATACTTATCAATATGCAAATCTTGGTTATTATAAAGTGCGTAAGTAGTCGCTACGCCTCCAAACGAATGACTTATGAGTTTTTTGACTTGAAATTTTTTTATTAGAATGCTAACCAATGATGTAAATTCAAAAAGGCTTGTTTTTCCTTTACTACTAAAACCGTGTGAAGGTGCATCAAAGGCATAAATGGTGTAATTTTTTTCTTGTAATTTTGCTATCAAATCCGCAAAATTTCCTGCTTGTCCTTCCCAACCGTGTATCAACAATACTTTTTCTTGTCCGCCTTGCCAAGTATAAAGTTGAATATCAAAATGCTCAAATTTTAATGTTTCTTTTTGTGATTTATCCAAAATATCCAATTCATGTTGTCTTAATTTTTGGACTTGTGGATTGGTTAATTGGTTGTAAGCAAAAGAAACTATTTGATTTGGAAAAATAGTACAAATGAGTTTTACAAGATATTTGTTCATTGTGTTTGGTTAATTATATTTGATTATTTGAGTTTTATTTTTGTTTTTGATTGATATTTAATTTTATAAAATCAATACAAAAGTACAAAAAATTTAGGATTTTAGTTTTTTAGAAAATTATTTTACAAAAATAAAAATCAAAAAACCTAAAAGATAAACCTAAAAATCTCATTAAAAATAACTTTTTTTGCAAAATGAAAAAATGAAACATTGAATTTTGGCTGTTCCATTTATCATTCAACATTTATCATTTATCATTGAATTTGGCTGTATCATTTATCATTTATCATTCAATATTTATGATTTAACATTGAATTTTGGCTGTTTCATTTATAATTTAACATTTAACATTTATCATTGAATTTGGCTGTTTCATTTACCATTCAACATTTACCATTCACCATTAAAAAAAATGCTTACTGAACAAATTCGTAAAAAAAAATCTTTTTTGTGCATAGGATTAGATACAGATTTTGACAAAATACCAAATTTTTTAAAAGAAAATTATCAAAATCCAATATTAGAATTTAATAAAAGAATTATTGATGCAACACAACATTTGGCAGTAAGCTACAAACTAAATACCGCTTTTTATGAAGCAAAAGGTATTTTGGGCTGGGAGGCATTGGAAAAAACATTAGATTTTATTCCAAAAGATATTTTTACGATTGCTGATGCAAAACGTGGCGATATTGGCAATACTGCAGACAGTTACGCAAGGGCTTTTTTTGAAAATATGAATTTTGATGCGGTAACGATTGCACCCTATATGGGACAGGATTCTGTGTTGCCTTTTTTGAAATATCCTAATAAATATGCGATTATTTTGGGTTTAACTTCTAATGCGTCTGCCTCTGATTTTCAGATGTTGCAATTGGAAAATGGCGAAAAATTATATGAAAATGTATTAAAAACTTCTTCCAAATGGGGAAATGAACAAAATACAATGTTTGTGATAGGTGCAACCAAAGCCCAAGCCTTAGAAAATGTACGCAAAATAATACCAAATCATTTTTTGTTAATTCCTGGCGTGGGAACACAAGGCGGAAGCCTTGAAGAAGTCATAAAATATGGTAGAAACGCACAAGAAGGACTTTTGATAAATATTTCACGAGATATTATTTATGCTTTTGATGAAAATAATGCAGAAAATTTTGCACAATTAGCACAAGAAAAAGCAACATTTTGGCAGAAAGAAATGGAAAAGTTTTTTTAAGTTTTTATAAAAATTTTTTGAAAAAATTTTTTATCTTTGCACAAAATTATAAAAAATTACAAAAACTATCTCAGAAAATTATACCCATAAGAAAAAATGTCAGATAAAAATGTAGCCTATCGTTATGCCAAGCCTATTATGGATTTGGCAAATGAAAAAGGAGTTTTAGACCAAGTATATGCAGATATGCAGTTGCTTAGAACTACTTGTGAGCAAAATAGCCAATTTATGGCGGTGTTGCGAAATCCTGTAATTCGTGGTTTTAAAAAATATGCTATTTTAAAAGCATTATTTGCAGATAAAATCAATACGCTTACGTTGCAACTTTTTGAACTTATGGGGCGAAAAGACCGTGAAAATATCCTTTACGACCTTAGTGCAGTGTTTATTGATTTGTACAATGAGCAAAAAGGTATTCAAAAAGTAACCGTGATTAGTGCAGTTCCTTTGGAAATAGACCAAAAAGCTGACCTACAAGCCAAACTTGCGCAACAACTCAAAAAAATCATTGAAATTACCGAAGAAGTTGATGCTTCACTTTTGGGTGGGCTTATTATTCAAGTAGGCGAAAATCAAATAATTGATAATTCGGTGCGTAGCCAACTCAAACGCCTTAGACTTAAATTTGCAGATACTGTGAAATAGTTTTTTTAGGTATCAGGAAATAGTAGTCAGTTTTGTCATTGTGCAATAATCTGACTATTATTTTTCTTTAAACGTAAAATTTAGTTCAGTTTCTAAATTTGCAATAAGGTTTTTGAACGTTCAAAAAGATTTTATAATTTTGCATATATTAAACCAAATAAAATTTTTTATGAAAGTAATTACATTGCATATTATTGATGAAAAATATGCTTTTTTTATGGATATGATACAAAAATTAGATTTTGTTAAGGTAAAAACTGCAACTAATAAATCAAAAAAAATAATTGAAGATTTTAAGGAAGCCCTTTCAGAGTTACAACAAATAAAAGCAGGAAAGAAAAAAGCTACTAAATTTGAAGATTTTTTAAATGAATTAAATCAAGAAGATAATGGCTTATAGTGTAGAAGTATTGGACAAATTTAAAAAAGAGGTCAAAAGATTAAGAAAAAAATATCCTTCTTTGTCGCAAGATGTTGCAGATTTGGTTACTGAAATCATAGAAAATCCAACTATGGGAACACTCATTGCACCAAATATTTATAAATTGCGTATGGCAATTAGTAGCAAAAATAAGGGTAAATCTGGAGGTTCTCGTGTGATTACATATTTGTATATTGCAGAAGAAATTGTTTATCTTATGACAATATATGACAAAAGTGAACAGGAAAACATAAGTGAAACAGAATTAAATAATCTTTTGGAAGAATTGCCTATTTAACAAATTCTTTCATCATTATAAATAAAAAATAAAATAAATAAAAAATTCATAAATTAAACAATTTTTATGGCTCAAATTAGACCTGACGAAGTGTCCGCTATCTTGCGTGAACAATTATCTAATTTTAAAACAGAAGCAGAACTTGAAGAAGTAGGTACCGTTCTCCAAATTGGGGACGGTGTAGCTCGTATTTATGGCTTAACCAAAGCACAAGCTGGTGAGCTTGTTCAATTTGAAACAGGTTTGCGTGGTATGGTGCTTAACCTTGAAGAAGATAACGTAGGGGTGGTATTATTTGGTGAATCAAAAGGCATCAAAGAAGGTGATAATGTTCGCAGAACCAATCAAATTGCCTTTGTAAAAGCTGGTGAAGGTCTTGTAGGTCGTGTAGTAGATACTTTGGGCAATCCGATTGATGGCAAAGGTGCTATTTCAGGCGAACTTTTTGATATGCCTTTGGAACGCAAAGCCCCTTCTGTAATCTATCGCCAACCTGTAAATGAACCATTACAAACAGGGATTAAGGCGATTGATGCAATGATTCCAATTGGTAGAGGACAACGTGAGCTTATCATTGGCGACCGCCAAACAGGTAAAACTGCGGTTGCGATTGATACCATCATCAACCAAAAAGAATTTTACGAAAGAGGCGAAACTGTGTATTGTATTTATGTAGCGGTAGGTCAAAAAGCATCTACCGTTGCACAAGTAGTACAAGCCTTAGAAAAAGGTGGTGCAATGGCTTACACAATCGTAGTATCTGCTGCTGCTTCTGCACCTGCACCAATGCAATTTTTTGCACCATTTACAGGTGCTGCGATTGGCGAATATTTCCGTGATACAGGTCGTCCTGCGTTGGTAATTTATGATGATTTGTCAAAACAAGCAGTTGCTTATCGTGAGGTTTCTTTGTTGCTTCGTCGTCCTCCTGGACGTGAGGCGTATCCTGGTGATGTATTTTATTTGCACAGTCGTTTGTTAGAGCGTGCTGCGAAAATAAATGCGTCTGATTCAGTAGCCCAAAGTATGAATGACGTTCCACCTTCTTTGCAAGGCAAAATCAAAGGTGGTGGTTCTTTGACTGCATTGCCAATCATTGAAACACAAGCTGGGGACGTATCTGCATATATTCCTACCAATGTAATTTCAATTACAGATGGACAAATATTTTTGGAAACCAATTTATTTAACTCTGGTATTCGTCCTGCTATTAACGTAGGTATTTCGGTATCACGTGTAGGTGGTTCTGCCCAAATCAAACCAATGAAAAAAGTAGCTGGTACGTTAAAACTTGACCAGGCACAATTCCGTGAGTTGGAGGCTTTTGCTAAATTTGGTTCTGACCTTGATGCTTCTACCAAATTAACCATTGATAGAGGTCGCATTAACCAAGAAATCCTAAAACAACCACAATATTCACCTGTACCTGTTGAGCAACAAATTGCGATTATTTATGCTTCTACAACTGGTCGTATGGACAAAGTGCCTGTAAATAAAGTAAGAGAATTTGAAAAAGAATATTTGTTAATTCTTTCTGCTGAACACAAAGGCGTTCTTGATAATTTCCGCAAAGGAAAATATGATGATGCTGATATAAAAGTGTTGAAAGAAGTTGCAGATAATTTGGCGAGAAAATACTAAAATAATGGTAAATGGTGAATGTTAAATTATGAATTGCAAATATTGCATTTGGCTGTTTCATTTATAATTTACCATTAAAAAAGGCTGTTTCATTCACCATTTACCATTCACCATTTACAATTAAAAAATATGGCTAAATCTTTCTGCCACCAAAGTAGCTTTGCTATTAGGCACATATTCATAAAAACCTTTTCCTGTTTTTGCC
>JAAFIN010000119.1 GCA_013297825.1 Cytophagales bacterium | reverse complement strand
AAAAATCTTTGAGCAAAAGACTAAAATAAGTTGGTTGTTTGGATTTTGTTTTTTTTATTGCGTTTATTTTTACAACATTTTCCAAAAAAAACAACCTCTTTTTTGTTTCTTTTTCAGCGTGTTCCAAGCGTTCTTTTTCTATCGTTTCTTGAATATGAGGCTCAAATAAACCTCTTATATTTTTGGGCAATAAATTCTCATTTAATTTCTCGCCTTTTGTGTTGATAAAATAAGTGTGTTTTTCGGTTTTTATTTTTGCATATCCTTGATAAAAATTACTTATTGAGCTATAAACAGGTGCTAACACTTCATTGCCCAAGCTATCCAAAAGTCCTTTACCCTTGTTATCTTTTTCAAATACAAAAAGCCCATTTCCACAAACATCAATATCATCAGCATCATTTTTTAACAATTCTTTGCCTTGTGAATTTATTAGGTTATACTTGTAATATTTTGAATTAACTATTTTTTGGATAATCGCAACGCCATAATGAAAATTATAAATTTTAGTATAATCTTCAGATATTTTTTTGCCTTGTTTGGTCAATAAAAACACATTTAACCCTTCTTGAACAATAAAAACATTGTTTTTTTTGTCAAATCTTGCATTTCTTACATCATAATAAGTAGGTTTTATAAACCACTTTCCACTTGTTACATCTATAATTCCCCAAAGTTTTTCTTCTCTTGCTTCTCTTTTTGTTATTTTTTGTCCTTTGTTGAATTTTTTTGGTGCTTTTTGTGCAAAAACATAATTGTTAATTGGGTTGGTCATTGCTTTAAAAGATGGCGGAATAAGGATATTTCCTGTTCTATCCACTACCCCAAACAATCCTTTATCCAATATAAATGCGTGATTATCCTCAAATTTGCCCACTCTGTTGTATATTGGAGGCAAAATTTCTTTTCCTGTGCTATCCGCAAAACCCCAAAAAATACCTTTTTTTATGGCAAAAACTCCATTGTAACAGTCTAATATTTCGTTGTATTGTGGTGCAATGATTTCTTTGTGTTTGGAATTAACCACTCCCCAAAGATTATTTTTTTGAACTAAAAAAAAGCCTTCCACAGGAAGATTTATTTTTTGGTACGCAAAAGGCGTTCTAATCACACCCATACTATCACACAAAGCCAAAACATTTACATTTTTGCGTAGTTTTAAATACTTTTCTTGTGCAATATTTTGTGCCTGATTATCTTTTCCAAAAATGTATTCTATGCTGTATTTTGGTGCAATAATTTCTTTTCCTGTACTGTCAATAAATCCTTCCACAACTAACCCTTTTCTGTGATACACGCTACTACTATTGCCTATTTTGGTATTAAAATTTTCTACTTTCATCAAACCATGTGCATCAAAACGTTTCATATTGTTGTATAATGGTTTTGTGATAAAATTTCCATTTTTATCTACAAGTCCCCAAATACCTGTATTTCGCACCAAATAGCCATTATCTGTTATACCATTCACAACATATTGTTTGATATTGGGATAATCTGTATGAAAAATTTTTGTGATAGCAACTTTTTCTATTCTTTTGGTTTTTGGGTTTATAAATTCTGCGGTGCGAATAGTTTTTCCTGTTTTTTCCAAAAAAAATGTATTATCTATGATAACCCATTCATTTTTTTCAAAAGCAAATAAAGCCTGTTCAAGCATTTTTTTGTATGCACTGAATTTGTGTTCTATAATTTTTTTTCCTGTTTTTGTTTCAAAAAGTTCGCCTTTTATGCTTTTTTCTTTATCACTTCTCACTTGCGTTTCTATGTCTGTTTGAAGATACACATAATTGGAATCTCTGCTTATTTGCACATAACTTGCTCTTTTTTCTTTGATTTTTGGGAGCGTAGTATGCCACATAGGAAAATTTTGGGAAGTTTTATTGAGGCTATCATATTGAAATGAAAACACACCAATTTTAAAATTTTTATTTGGTATTTGCAAAATAATACCATTTGGCACAGCATAAGATTGTGGTGCAAGGTCATTATTATTATTTAAACCCAAAATTTTCTTTTCTTCCTTTTTTATTTCTTTTTTTTCTTCTTTTATTTCCGCCAAAATACCTGCATTTGCTTGTGTTTTTTGTGTAAATTGCCATTCTTCTTCTGTAGAATTTCCTTTTAGGTTAATGAGTTTGACAATTCCCTCAAATTCATCTATTTTATTGCCTTGATTATCAAGGATAATATTATTACAAAATTCTGTATTTTGTTCTTTATAAAGTCTTATTTTTGTGTCTTGTGTGTGAATTTGAACATATTGAATGGGAGCAATCAAAACGCCTGAACTATTGATTACACCATATTTATTGCCTTTTTTAATCATTGCGATAGCACCTTTAAAATCGCCCAATTCGCCAAATGAAGGATTTAATGTATTAAGTGTTTTAAAATTTTCATTCAAAAAAAGAACAATATCTTTGTCTGTACGCATAATATAGCGTTTGGATTGTGGCTCATACAAAAGGCTTTTTATTTTCCCAATATTTTCAGGAAATTCATTTAAAAATCCATTGTAAAAAATCCCTGATAAATCATTATTTTTATACAAATAAAACACGTTTTGTTTTTCTTCTATGCTGGCGTACATCAAATCAACTGCCATTTCGTTTTTTTCTATGTCATAAATACCCTTTAAAGGAGATATTAATTCATTTTGAGCAATCAAAAACATTGGTTTTTCATCATAATTTATCAAATTTTGAGGAATTTCTATGTGATATTGATTTTTTGTATTACCTTTTACAGGAATTTTATTTGCAGAAAAATAATAAATATCTTCATTTACATTTCCCATCAAAAAAGTATTTGCTAATCTATTCGTCAAATTGTTGATATTGGTATTGATGGTTTGTTGGGGCTGAATGAACTGAATGGTATCATAAAGTCCTTTTGTTACACCATTAAAATCTCCTACTGCACCGTATCTGTGCCATTTATCTTTGTAAATAATGATGCTGTTCAAAGGGGAAATTTCGCTACTCCTTTGAATTTTTGTTATTTTTAAAAATTCTTGATGAAGAATTGTATCACCTTTTGTATTTACCAACCCAAAATAAAGCGTATTTTCATTATTTGGGTTAAAATCAGGCATTGTTTCAATAAAATTTCTGTTATTTTCTTTTGATTTTTTTTTACTATCTTTTTTATTATCTTTTTTGTTTTTTGGATTATTTGCCTTTTCTATTTTGTCTTTTTCTGTGGTGTTTTTTTGTGCGTAAAGTTTATTTTTTGGATTATTTTTTTTTGTACCTCCAAAACGAAAATATTTTTTATTATTATTTACCAATACAGACAATTCGCTCCAATTTTGGAAAGGAACAATTATTTTGTCTTCTGGTGTTATCACGCCTCTTTTATTTCCGCCTTCTATTGATGCAACCGCATAATCATCTTCAAAAAAACTAATATGGCTATATTTTGGCGTAATCAATACATTTTTATTCAAATCTATCACACCCCAAAGTCCATTTTGTTTGAATGGAAGGTATATTTTTTTATTTTGTGCAAATATTTCTTTTGAAGAAAAAACAAAAATACTGAAAAAGAATAAAATAAAAATATGATTTTTCATAAATGATGAATGATAAATGTTGAATGATAAATGTTGAATGAAACAGCCAAATACAAAACAGCCAGATTCTTACAGAATGACACATTTTTTTGACTTTTTAAACAAAAATTGCTTTTTAAAATTAAAGCAGACTTTTTATGTAAAAAATCTGCTTTGTAAAAAATTAAAGATATTTTAGAAGATAGTTTATAACAGGTATCAGGAATAAGGTATCAGGTAAAAGTACAAACAGCCAGATTACTATGCAATGACAAAAAATGACAAAATGGCTGTTTCATTCCTAATTCTTAATTCCTAATTCTTAATTCCCAATTCTTAATTCATAACTTCCCTTAATTGTGCCATATTTTCTATGGCAACAGGCGTGAGATTGATGTCAAGTTTTTTGGTATTTTTTGCTTGTTCAATATTTACATTTGCAAAATCTTTTTTAGAAAAATGATAGAATTTTTGTTTTCCTTTTTCTTTTACCACCGCAAAAATTTGGTTTTGGCTTGACGCATCAAAGGTAAATTTTTCAAGATTGGAAATTCTTCCACTACCTCCTCTTGTAACATCTACAACAGCCCTTTTTCCCATAACCAAAAATACTTGATTTACGCTGATTGTGCCAAAAGTAAGATTGACTGCAACAGGCATACTGAAAGAGCCTATAATATCACAGTTAGAAATTCCAAACATCTGTACTTGAAAACTTCTCACAAAATCGCCTTGAATTTTTACTTTTTCCAATTCTTTTTTGATTTTTTCAGCTTCTTCGCCTAATTTTTGGACTTGTATTTCGTATTCTTTATTTTTTTGTTGGAATAACAATTCTGCATTTTCAAGTTGTTTGCCACGCAATGCTGGAATTATTTGTGTACTAAATTCTTTTGTGTCGTTTTTGAGCGAAAGATTGTATTTGATGCCACCGCCAGGAGCGTTGATACTTTGAAGTTTTACTTGCGACCAAGTAGTTTTGAAAATCCAATCATTTTTTTGTGGGTCATTTTGTCCGCCTTTTTCGCCTCCATATTGCCAAACAATATTTTGGAAAGTAGCAAGTTCTGGAAATTCTTTGATGTTAGAAATGTTAAAATCCAAAATTGGTTCGTTGGCGTTGTATTGTTGTGGTTTTGCAGGTTGTTTTGGTAATTTTTCTTCAAGTTCTGCAATTTTTTTCGCTTTTTCGGTATTTGGTGTAGGAAGTTGGCTTTTCATTGTGATATTCCATTTTCCAACAATGCGACTTGCGATAGTTTGAGGCATTTCTTGTGCATAAGCACTTGCGATTAGCCAATTATTTTGTGGAGCTTTTGGCTTGATAAACGCAGTATTTTGTTTGGTTTCTTCCAAATAATATTGGTTAAATGCCCCATTTTTTTGGGAAATCAAATCCAATTTTACAGGTTTTTCTTTTGCAATAAAAATATCTTGTCCATTTTGTGAGCCTCTCAACTCAAACATTCCTGCGGATTCAAAATTATGTTTTACGCCTGCACTGTCGTAAGTCATTTGAATACCTGATGCCATAATGTCCGCCAAATCGTGGAACTCACGGAACGTGATTTTTACTTTGCCTTTGATGATGTTACCGCTTTTATCTACAAAATTATTAGGCAAAAATTTGATTTTTGTGCCTGCATCAGTGATAATATTTTTTTCTTCTGATGCGTCAAATTCATAGACTTGTTGTGCAACATCAAAACCTTCAAAATTTCCTTTTTTTACAGCAGTTTCTGCTGTTTTGGTGGTGTTTTTTTCTTCGGTTTTTGTTGCATTTTCGCCACAACTTTGCAAAGAAATCGCCAAAATTGCAAAAGGAAGCATTTTTTTGGCAAAAGATGATTTAAAAGATAAATTATTCATTGTTCAACTTTTATTTTTATGAAAAATAGTTTTTTAAAACGTGCTTGTTAATAACGACTTATTATTATTAGATTTTTTTTACAAAGTTTAAAATAAAGTTTTTGGTATTTATCACTTAAAAATGTGATTTTTAAATTTTATTTTTTGTAAAATTCTCCATTGTTAATAACTTGTTAATCTATTATTCGTAAAAATTAAAAAAAAGTTGCAAAAAATCAGAAAATTTCTTGTTTTTTTTGAAAAAAAATAAAAAAACCGCATAATTTTTCAGAAATGCGGTTTTTTTGGATTGTTAAATGGAATATCAAATACAAAAAAATAGAAATAAACTTTTGGTTTAGTTATTTTATGCCCACTGTATTGTTCCCCCTTTGGGGGTTAGGGGGCTTTTAACTTTTCTTATTTTCGTCAGTTGATTTAGGGGTTTCTTGGGCGCGTTCGTTTTGAGGTTCTGTGTTGTTTTTGAGGTAAGTAGGGCAAGTATAACGTCTGCCACAAGATGCACCTAACATCAAAAAGCCTAATGCGAATACAATTATTGATTTTTTCATAAAATTTTATATGTTTTTAGTAATTTTTTGTGATAAATTTTTTATGTTTTTTATTTAAAAATAGTTTAAAAAGCAATTTAGAAATGGAAATTACAAAAATCATTAGCAAAAATAATGCTTTTTTTTGACAAACAAATTGATAATTGATTGATAAGTGTAATATTGTTTTAATTACGTTTTTTATTAAAAAAAAGTTTTGGTTAATGGTTACTTTTTTTTAATTTTAAAATATTCTAAAACAAATTATATGTTTTGAGGTTTAAAAATTTAGAAAATATATCAAATTATACTATCAAAAATAGTATCTTTGCAAATTGTTTTAAAAAAGTTATCTTAAAAAAGAATGTTAAAAATAAGCAATTTACACGCCCAAATAGGCGAAAAACCCATTTTAAAAGGGATAAATCTTGAAGTAAAAGCAGGCGAAATTCACGCCATTATGGGTCCTAATGGCTCAGGAAAAAGTACATTAGCCTCTGTGTTGGCAGGCCGAGAAACTTACGAAATCACCGAAGGAAGTGTTGATTTTATGGGAAAAGACCTTTTGGAGCTTGCCCCAGAAGAACGTGCAGGCGAAGGAATTTTTTTAGCTTTTCAATATCCTGTTGAAATTCCAGGTGTTAATACCACCAATTTTCTCAAAACTGCAATTACCGAAATTCGCAAATATAGAGGACTTGACCCATTGGATTCAGTTACTTTTTTGAAAATGATGCGTGAAAAAATGAAAATCGTGGAAATGCCTGATGTTCTTCTAAAACGTGCTTTGAATGAAGGTTTTTCTGGTGGTGAAAAAAAACGCAATGAGATTTTTCAAATGGCAATGCTTGAACCAAAACTTGCTATTTTGGACGAAACTGATTCTGGACTTGATATTGATGCGTTGCGTATTGTGGCGGAAGGCGTGAATAAATTAAAATCCAGTCAAAATGCGACAATCGTTGTAACACATTATCAAAGACTTTTGGATTATATCGTTCCTGACTTCGTACACGTACTTTACAACGGTAAAATCGTAAAATCAGGTGATAAATCTCTTGCTTTGGAATTAGAAGAAAAAGGTTATGATTGGATTAAAACAGAAGAAAATGAGGAATTGGGGGTTAGGAATTAGGAATGAAACAGCCTTTTTTAGGTGTCAGGAATCAGGAAAATAGCTAATTCTTGAATCTTAAACCCTAAACTTACTTTTTATTCCCCCTTTGGGGGTTAGGGGGCTTCCTTAAACTTTTTTAACCCAAAAATTTTGTGAATTGGTTTTTATAATCTAATTTTACAAAAGTTTCTTGTATAAATACAAAAAAACACAGCAAACTATTAAGACCTTCAAGATTTTTAAAAACCTTGAAGGTCTAAAAAATGCTGATTTAACAAAAATTATAATTTTATTAGTCCATTTAACCTTCTGAATTTTAAACTGTGGAAGACTATCGCGATAATAACGAAATCTATTCCAAACGTGTGAAAGCGGGGAAAAGAACTTATTTTTTTGATGTAAAAGCTACACGTGGTAACGATTATTACCTTACCATTACTGAAAGCAAAAAACGCTATCAAGAAAACGGATTTACATACGAAAAACACAAAATTTTCTTATACAAAGAAGATTTTGAAAAATTTGTAAATACACTTACTGAAACTGTGAATTATGTAAAAACTGAGCTTATGCCTGATTTTGACTTTTCACAATTCAATCACTATGATGAAGAAGAAGAAAATACAATGAAATGGGAATAATTTTTTAATGATTTCTTTTCAAAAAATCTTTTTCTAACACCAAAAAAAGACATTTTGTATTTTTACAAAATGTTTTTTTTGTGTTAATTTTTTTTTCATAATTTTGTTAAAAAACCGAATAGTTGGTATAATCAAGGCTTTTTGTAATTTTTCAAAAAAAGTGGTCAGACCTTCGTAAACTACGGTGCAGACCATTTTTTTAAAAAAATATTGGAAAAAGTTATCAAACTATTTAATCTTCACTCTTTTGACCATTCCCAATTCTTAATTTCTAATTCTTAATTCCTAATTCCCAATTCAATGAACGATACAAAAGAATTTATCCTAAAAACTGCTTTCAAATTATTTTTATTAAATAGTTTCAGAGATGTAACAATGCAGGACATTGTGGAAGCAACTAAGCTCTCAAAAGGTGCTTTTTATCATTATTTCAAAAGCAAAGAAGAACTTTTTTTGGAAGTTGTAAAGGATTTTTTTCTTTTTGATGTATTTTCTGATAATAATGAAGAAGAATTAAATAATATTTCACTCAAAGATTTTTGTTTGAAATACATTGCACACACACAGGAATTTATTGAACAAATCAAACAAGTTGTTGGCTTGGATACTGACAATATTGAGCATAATGTGAGTTATTTTACTATGATGTTTGATGCAATGAGGCGTTTTCCTGATTTCAAAGAAAATGTATTGGCTTCTCAAATTAAAGACCTCCGAAAATGGCAAAATGTGGTAGAAAATGCCATTAAAAATAATGAAATTTCGCCCAAAATGCCAAGTGAATTTATTGCAAAAATCTTTTTGCAGACGGTTGATGCTACTTTTTTGTATTCCATAAATGGAAAACGTTTTGCAGAAGCATTAGAAGAAATTAAAAAAACTTGGGAAAATTTTTATGTGGAATTGGGAGGAAATTATGAATGATAAATTATAAATGTTAAATGAAACAGCCAAATAAGAGCAGAATTTAAAAATTTTTTGGATAATTCAGGATTTTAATTCAAAGTTTAAGTCTTAAAACTTAAACCTTGAACCTTAAACCTTGAACCTTAAACCTTAAACTTTGAAATTCCCATATTTTTCTGCTACGTGTTTCGCAATATCATAACCAGCATCAGCGTGGCGAATTACGCCCATTGCAGGGTCATTGTGTAATACACGTTTGATGCAATCTTCCGCTCTTTGTGTGCCATCAGCCAGGATTACAACGCCAGCGTGTTGCGAATAACCCATTCCTACGCCTCCTCCGTGATGAAATGACACCCAAGTAGCACCACCAGCAGTATTCACCAATAAATTCAACAACGCCCAATCCGAAACCGCATCAGAGCCATCTAACATTCCTTCGGTTTCACGATTTGGAGAAGCAACCGAACCACAATCCAAATGGTCACGACCAATGATAATAGGTGCTTTTACCTTGCCAGATTTTACCAATTCATTAAAAATTAAACCTGCTTTTTGTCTTTCGCCCAATCCAAGCCAACAAATGCGAGCAGGCAAACCTTGAAAACTTACCCTTTCCTTTGCACTTTTGAGCCATTTGTGAAGATGCGTATTTTCAGGAAATGCCTCTATAATTGCTTGGTCAGTAACTGCAATATCGTTTTCATCACCAGACAACGCCACCCAACGAAAAGGTCCTTTTCCCTCACAAAATAAAGGACGTATATATTCAGGCACAAAACCCTTAAAATCAAAAGCATTTTCACAACCACCTTTTTTTGCAAATTCTCTTAAATTATTGCCATAATCAAAGGTTTTACTGCCTTTTTGTTGCATTTCAAGCATAAAATTCACGTGGCGAGCCATACTTTTGTAGGACATTTGGCGGTATTCATCAGGAGAATTTTTACGCATTTCTTCTAATTCTTCCCAATTCAAATGTTTTAAATTATGCGGAACATACCCAAAAAGTGGGTCGTGTGCAGATGTTTGGTCAGTAAGAATATCAGGAATAATATTATCTTTTAATAATTTTTCCAAAACATCACCAATATCACCCACAAGCCCAACCGAAATAGCTTGTTTATTTGCTTTTGCCTCCAAGACCCATTTTTTTGCCTCCTCGTAATCGTGGGTCATTTTATCAATGTAGCGTGTTTTGAGGCGTTTTTCTATGCGTGAAGCATCAATATCCACACCCAAAAAAGTAGCCCCAGCCAAAGTTGCAGCAAGCGGTTGCGCCCCACCCATTCCACCAATTCCTCCTGTAACCAAAAGTTTTCCAGCCAAATCACCGCCAAAATGTTTTCTACCACATTCTGCAAAAGTTTCATAAGTACCTTGTAAAATGCCTTGTGTGCCTATGTAAATCCAACTTCCTGCAGTCATTTGTCCATACATCATAAGCCCACGTTCTTTGAGTGCCTCAAAATGTTCCCACGTTGCCCATTTTGGCACAAGATTGCTATTTGCTATCAAAACCCTTGGTGCTTGCGTATGTGTAGGAAGCACCGCAACAGGTTTTCCTGATTGAATTAAAAGGCTTTCGTTTTCTTCCAAATGCAACAAAATTTCTATAATTTTTTTAGCACCTTCCACATTCCTTGCAGCTTGTCCTGTTCCACCATATACCACAAGTTTGTCAGGATTTTCAGCAACTTCTGCGTCAAGGTTATTCAAAAACATACGCAAAGCAGATTCAGCTTGCCAATTTTTGCAATGTAAAATATTTCCTCTTGGTGCTTTATAATGTGGGTGAGAGGCATATTTTGCCAAAAAATCATTTGTTTTTTGTTCTCTTTCTGTGATGGTAATTTGCATATATTTTTTGTGATTGTATTATTTACGTTTTTATTTTAGGGAAAAAATTTCTCAAAAAAATCTAAAAATTTATGGCAAAAATACAAAATTTTTATAAAAAATATGATTTTTGGAAAATTTTATCTTTTAAAACTAAAAGATTAGTTGTTTTTTTAAATAAAAAATTTATTTTTGAAATTAAAAATCAAAACAGTTATTTTTTTATAAAAATAAAATGCAAAAAATATATCTTTGCGTAAAAAAACGTTTTTATTTTAAAATAAAAATCATTCAAAATATGAAACATCTTATTTTAGAAATTGCTGACGAAAAATATCAGGATATTTTAGATTTTCTCAACAAAATACCACAAGTAACCATCATAAAAAATTCATTGGAGGAAAAGCTAAGTACTTCACAACAAAAAACTTGGCAAAATATTAAAGGAGCTTTTGAGGAATTAAAACTTATTGAAAAAGGTATCAAAAAAGCTCGCCCTGCATCTGAATTTTTGAAAGAATTAAAAAAAAATTCTATAACAATTTTTATGGGATAATAATGTAGCACACACTTTTAGTGTGTGATTTTTTGAAAAAGACACACCCTAAAAAACACACACTAAAAGTGTGTGCTACAAAATATCGTTTTATCCTTTTTCCACAAAAATTACCAGCCAACCAAAAATATAAAATCACTTCAATTTGTATTTGGCTGTTCCATTTACCATTTACAATTTACCATTCACAATTCATCATTTATCATTCAAAAAAATACTTTTTTTGAAATACATACTTTTATTTCAAAAAAAAAATTAAATTTGCATAAAATAAAAACATAAGGAAGTGTGTCGCTGGGGAGCTTTTTGTAAAAGAAAAGAAACCAAGAGGAAAGTCTGAACTACACAGAGCAATTTACTTCCTAACGGGAAGGGTGTTGTTGGGCGACCAATAATACACAGATAGTGCAACAGAAAATATACCGCCTCACAAGGGCAAGGGTGAAAAGGTAGTGTAAGAGACTACCGCTATTGTTGTGAAACAATAGGCAGGGCAAACCTTAGATGTAGAAAGACCAAACAGCTTACGAAATACCTCAAAAATATTTCATACATTGCTCGTGTAATGTAAGCGGGTAGGTCGATAGAGCGTTGGTGCGAGCCAAAGCGTAGATAAATGACGCAACATAGAGGCAACTTTATGCACAAAATTCAGCTTATGCACTTGTGTTTTTATTTTTTATTAAGGTATCAGGGGAAAGGTGTCAGTAGTCAGGTATCAGTAAAAAATACAAAATTGTAAAATTGATTAAGTATCATATAAAGTTATAAACCACTCTACATGACAATCTTTAAAAGTTGGGTATAAAACCCAACTTTACTGATAAAAAACATCAATAAAATTGGGTTTTATACCCGATTTTTAAGTGAATTTCAAAATTGTCATGTAGAGTGGTTATAAACACTAAATTTTTAAATATATCTAACAAAAACAAAATTAAATTTTATTATTTTTTTATTTAATTATTAATTCCTGACATCTGACACCTTTCCCCTGACACCTGACACCTTTCCCCTGACACCTTACACCTTAATTATAAATTATATGGCAAAAATTTTAATCATTGATGATGAAAAAAGTATTCGTTTCACACTAAGAGATATATTAGAATATGAAAAATATGAAGTTGATGATGTAGATAATGGAAAAGAAGGATTGGAAAAAATAAAAAATACAGATTATGACCTCGTAATTTGTGATATAAAAATGAAAGAAATGGACGGATTAACCGTTCTTACAACTGCAATGGAATTTGAAAAAGAAGTGCCTTTCATTATGATTTCAGGACACGGAGATATTCCGCTTGCAGTTGAAGCTACCAAAAAAGGAGCTTATGATTTTCTTTCCAAACCGCCAGACCTTAATCGCTTGTTGGTTTCGGTACGTAATGCCTTAGACAAGTCAAATCTTGTAACTGAAACAAAAATCCTACGCAAAAAAATATCTAAAACTTTTGATATTATTGGCGAATCTGATGCCATCAAACGTGTAAAAGAAGACATTGAAAAAGTAGCCCCAACTGATGCACGTGTGCTTATCACAGGTGCAAACGGTGCAGGCAAGGAACTTGTATGCAAATGGATTCACGCCAAAAGTAACCGCAATCAAAAACCACTCATAGAAGTAAATTGTGCAGCAATTCCAAGTGAGCTTATTGAAAGTGAGCTTTTTGGACACGAGAAAGGTTCTTTTACCTCAGCAGTAAAACAACGTATTGGGAAATTTGAGCAAGCTAATGGTGGAACGCTTTTTCTTGATGAAATTGGCGATATGAGCCTCTCCGCACAAGCAAAAGTATTAAGGGCTTTGCAAGAAGGCAAAATTACACGTGTAGGAGGTGAAAAAGAAATCAGCGTAAATGTGCGTGTAATTGCTGCAACCAATAAAAACCTTAGAAAAGAAATAGAGGATAATAATTTTAGGGAAGACCTTTATCACCGACTTGGTGTAATTCTAATTCACGTGCCACCGCTCAATGAACGCAGAGATGATATTCCGCTTTTAGTGCATAAATTTCTAAAAGACATTGCAGAAGAATATGGTACTGCTCCCAAAAATATTCAAAATGAAGCACTTTCTTATCTTCAAACGCTTAATTGGACAGGAAACATTCGTGAATTGCGTAATGTAGTAGAAAGACTTGTAATTATGAGCAACAAAGAAATCACCGAAAAAGATGCAAAAGCATACACATCTTATAACAAATAATGGTGAATGGTAAATGGTGAATGAAACAGCCAACCGCCTTGTCATTGCATAGCAATCTGGCTGTTGGCTGTTTTTGTACTTACACCTTTCCTCTGATACCTTTCCCCTGATGCCTTTCTTATGCCTTAAACTTTTTTGATTTTTTTTAAATAAATTTTAAATAAATTTGGAAAGTATAAAAAAAACTTAGAATTTGTAGAAAAATAAAAAACTATTCTGTTTTTTAGAATTTACACACAATTCATTAACAACTTTATTAAAATTTTTTAATCAAAAATATGGCAAAAATTGACAAAGGTTATCGCTATGTGAAAGCATCTGCAAGTTCTTCAAAATTCAAAGCCTCCAAAAAACTCAAAGAATCATCTTTACCTGCCAAAGTAGATTTGAGACCTTTTATGACTCCTGTGGAAAATCAGGGGCAAACATCAAGCTGTACTGCCAATGCTGTAGTAGGTGCTTGCGAATATTTAATGAAAAAAATCAACAGAGATAGATATTATGATTTATCTCGTTTGTTTGTGTATTACAATGCACGTTGGAGAGGTGGCTCACAAGACAAAGACAGTGGTTCTGCGATTGTATATGCAGTAGAAAGTTTGCAAAAATTTGGTGTGCCTTCCGAAGAAATTTGGACTTTTGAAAAAGCAAAAGTAACCACAAAACCTAACGAAAAATCTTACAAAAATGCCAATAAATTTAAAGTAACTAACTACGAAAAAGTAGAAACTGACCTCAACACTTGGAAAAAAGCACTCGCAGAAGGACACCCAATTATATTTGGTGCTGCATTGTTTAGTACATTTGATGAATGTAATAAATATGGTGGTGTCGTAAAAATGCCAAAAGCTACTGAAGCCTCACGTGGTAGTCACGGTTTGCACGCTATGCTTTGTGTGGGATATTCAGAAGCTGACCAGGTTTTTATTGTGCGTAATTCTTGGGGTGCAAATTGGGGTGATAAAGGATACTGTTATATGCCTTACAAATACCTTATGAACCCAAAATTCAACCTGAATGATAGTTGGATATTGCGTGCAGGCAATGGCACAGTTCCTGACCCAAAAGCAACTTGGAGTAAATCTGAAAAATCTGTGGTAAAAAAAGGTAAATTTGCAGCAGCAGCAGCAGCGTCAGGAGGTGTAGGTGTAGGCATTGGCTCACAATTTATTGATTTTGATGACAGTGAATATGATGATGTGGATTTGGACTACACCGAAGACGAAGAATTTTATTTGGGTGATTATGATGATTTGGGCGAGCCAGAAGATGATTTTTCGGAATTTGAAGTGGAACCAGACGAGGAAGATGAAGATATATTCGCAATGGCAGGAATGGGCGAAAACGACGAACCTGAAGAAGAAGATGAAAGTTATTGGGAAGAAGAAGATTATAGTGATGAAGATTTTGACGACAGCGAATATGATGTGGATAGTGCTTATCTTGAAGATGAGGACGAGGAAGAATACGAAGATTTGTCAGGTGGAGGTGGTGAAGATGATGAAGAAAGCGAAGAAGAATATGAGGAAGAAGAAGGTGAAGAAG
>JAAFIN010000118.1 GCA_013297825.1 Cytophagales bacterium | reverse complement strand
CCATTGCCCAAAAGTTTTACATTGGCAGGAGCAGACCAATGTCCATCAAGTTGTTTGAGCGTGAATTTTCCCATCTTTTCATAGCCTTTTGTTTGAGCTTGTGCATTAAAAATATTTACAAAAAATAGGATAAAAAACAGGATAAAAAAGCAATTTTTTTTCATTTTTTTTAGATTTAAGGATTCATTAAAAAGTGATTTGGCAAAAATATTGTATTTTTTTGTAACATCAAAAAAACTAAAAATAACCTGTAATTTTATTCTAATTTTTTATTCTAACTTTATTTTTTTTCTTCCATAAAAAAAATGTTATTTGCATTGAATTTATTTTAAATTTGAGAAATAAGCAAAAAAACAAATAGACATTTTAACACAGATTTTCAATATAAATTTTCCATAATGAAAATTATTACTTTTTTTTTAAAATATTTACTGCATTTACTCCCTCTTTGGGGCTTTTTCCTTTTGATATTTTGGGTTTTTGTTCCCCCTTTGGGGGTTAGGGGGCTTTTCGCACAAGGATTGCTTTCACAAAACCACAAAAAAACAGATACTTTAGACATTTCACCTTATCACGATGACATCAACCCTGAACTGCCTAAAAGTGTGTCTTTTCGGTCATATATTCCTATGGCTGGCGAACAAGGCGAACAAGGAACGTGTGTAGGTTGGGCTTTGGCAAATGTTCAAACGATTATGAAAGCTATAGATGGTGGTTGGAAAGACAATGAAAGCATTGTTAATTCGCATAGATATTCGTCATTTTTTCCATATCTCAAAAATAAAAATTCATTGGATAATGATTGCAAACTTGGAATTGACCTTGCAGATGGGCTAAAAACACTTTTGAAAATAGGCAACCTAAAAGATAATGAATTTCCAAAAGATTGTGAAAGAATTATCTCTTTTAAAGAAATTCAAAATGCTCAAAAAAATAAAATTCAATCCTATACCAAAATTATTGAAGAAGACGATTCCCAAATCAAAAAAATAAATGCTATCAAACAAGCACTTTATACCAAACAGCCCATTATTGCAGGATTATTTCATATTACAGAATCTTTCAAACAAATTACAGGAAAGGATTTTTGGCAACCTACCCAAAAAGAACGTGAGAATAGATATATGGAAAAAACAGGACACGCTCTTGTGGTAATAGGTTATGACGATTTAAAATATGGTGGAAGTTTTTTGTTGTATAATAGTTGGGGCAAAGATTGGGGAGATGAAGGAACATTGTGGGTAAAATATGAGGATTTTACGGTGATGTGTCAAGAGGCTTACACAATGGTTTTGAAAAAAGAAAATTCAGTAAAATTTTCTGCAAATGTGAGTTTGGTAGGATATGAAAATCAAAAAATTACATTTTTTCCAAAACAAAATATATACGCAACAAGCAATCCAATGTACGAAAATGATTATTTCCAAATTCATATTCAACTTAATCAACCGCTTTATGTGTATGCTTTTGGTACAGATTTAACCGAAAAAAACTCAAAAATTTTTCCAAAAGATTTGCATACTTCTGCGTATTTTAATGATGTTTCCAGAAATATTATTTTCCCAAAAAGAACTACGCATTGGGTTCTTGATGATGTCAAAGGCAAGGATTATGTATGTGTTCTTTTTTCAAATGAACCCCTAAATTTTAATGAATTTTTGGAGGAATTAACACACACAAAAGGGGATATTTATGAAAAAATCAAAAATACATTGGGCAAAAAAATGCAAAATCTTGAAACTATTCTCAATGATAAAACTTTTGATGGCATTAACATTAACCAACAAACATTACCCAACAACAAAGTGAAACCTATTATTATTGAAATAGAACACAAATAAATAATGGTGAATGTTAAATGTTAAATGATGAATGGAACAGCCTCTCTACTCTACCATTTTTTGTACTTCCCCACGTAAAACGTGGGGAAACGACAAATAAAAAAATAGTAGGGTAGAAATTGGAACAGCCAAAAGCCTGTTGATAATATTTTTCAAAAATTTTGGTCTGCACCGTAGTTTACGAAGGTCTGACCAAAACATTTTGAAAAATTACCAAACAAGCATTTTTACAACATTTTTCAAAAATTTTGGTCTGCACCGTAGTTTACGAAGGTCTGACCAAAATATTTTGAAAAATTACCAAACAAGCATTTTTACTAATAAATTTTTACCAATTTCTTAATAAAATTTCCTTTTGTGTTATCTTGTGGAGAATTTACAAATACTTTTCCCACCAAAACACCGCTTGCAATATTCAAAAACGCATTTTCCCAACGTAATTCTACGATTTTTGGAGCTTGTTTAATTTGGGCAGAAATTTCATCTATTTTTTTGCCTTGAGTATCCACAATTTCAATGCGAATGTCTAAATCCATATCCATTTTATTATGCTCAAATTTAAAAACTGCATAATCTGTCATTGGGTTAGGATAAACATTTATTTCACCAAAGGAAATTTGGGGAGCTTCACCCACTACAAAATCAATTTTGGATTTGCTATTATTATTAAAAGTATCCCAAGCCTCCAACGTAATACTGTGCTTGCCTTGTGCCAAATTTTGCAATGGATAAGCAATTTTGCCACTTTTGTATGTGTTCATATCAGCCCTGTAATAATCATTCAGAATAAATACAATGCTGTCGTCCAAAACTGCTTTTAATTCGTGTCCAATGCCATTTCTGGAAATATTGATACCATTTTCATCTGAAAGTTTTGCTAAGAAAATTGTATTTTTTTGGACTTCTCCGCCATTTTTAAAATCTTCATTGTCCATAAAAAGTTGCATTTGTGGAGGTGTATTATCCGCAACCGCAGGTAAATTAGTGCCTCCAACATTTGGCAAATAAAAACCTCCTGCATCTTGTTTATTGGTCAAATCTTGTGCATAAAAAGAGATTTTTCCCAAACCAACATTATACTGAATATCTTTTGGCACAATGAAATTGATAGAAAAAATGCCATTTGTTACGGTTGCTTGTCCTCTGAAAAGTTGGACATTACGTACCTGATAAGGCATTTTTGCGGTAGAAGTTCCTATTGTTTGCACAGTGTTGCGTTTGTCGCTTACCTCCACAAATATTGTCCCATTAAAATTGCTTAAAAGATTTTGATTTTGGTCTTGAATTTGACCTGAAAGGGTAATATTTTGGGTAGCTTTTAGGGTCGGAACGACATTAGCATTTTGTCCATTGATTTGTGTAAGCACAATTTTGTGTTTTGGATAAGCAAGTTGTACAGAAGGGTCGCCCAAAAGTGCAAAATTCCTATTGATAACGCCTATCATACTTTGGTTTTTTGTCATTTTCACAATATCACCCAAGCGTGGCATTTGTCCATTGGGCAAAGGCGTAAAAGCACTTTGATAAAATGCCTTGTTGATAACCAAATTTGTGCTTGAAAATACAGGTCTTGTGGTCGTCAAAAGTGCAATTCCACCGCCTTTTTCACTCAAAAATACATCTTCCGCAGCAGAAATAATTTGAGGATTGTCATAACGCCCAAATTCGCAGGTTGCGGTCATAAAAAGAGGCATATTATTCGCATTTTTCCACGATTTTATCTGTTCTACACGCAAAATACTTTCATCTGTCCAACCGATTTCGCCACCGTGTCCTGTATAATTCATTATCAAAACCCCATTATTTACATCATTGTCTATCTCTTTCGCTAAGGGAAAACAAGTTTCGCCTGCTGGCGTGGTGGTCTGCACATAACTATCCAAGAACATTTTTTGTGCTTCATAACTTTTTGCGTTGGTTTCCACCCATTCTGCAAGTGCATCAGCATCTTGTTGGTGAATATTGCTATCGCCATCATCAGCTACAAAGGCTATTTTTTGTCGCCAAACCCCTGCGGTGCGTGCCAAATCTGCATAACGTATGGATTTATTCACTGCAACACGTGCTTCTGCGAGGTTTTTTACAGGAAAACGCCCAATTCCTACCTCCATATCCTTGTTTCCTGCGTCATCTTCTGTCCATTCGCCCTCGTCATTGCCCAGCATACCCAAAAAATCATCAGAAGAATAGCTAAAAATAGGGTGCAATGACTGAATGGACTCATAAATGGGTATAAAATTGGTGTTGGTTGTGGTATTGCTGATACTCAAATAATCATAAGACGCACCACCAAAAAGTAGCACATATTTGAGTTTTTGAGGGTTTTTTAGGTAAAGGCTTCTAATGTAATCCCTCAAAGCAGAAATATCAGCTTTGCCAGAGGAAAATTCATTGTAAATTTCTTCGGTTGTGCTTACTTTTACCTGCATATTATCGTTTTGGGTGCGGAAAGTAGCCAATCTTTGAGCTTCTGAACTAAAATTTGGGTGCGTAATTATCAAAAAATCAGGGGCATTATCTGCTCTTAGGTTTTGGTTATTGATAGTTTGCCAAGTTCCTGCGATATTGGCAACATTTGCAGGGCGAAATGCAATAAATTCAGGTAAATTATTGGTATTTGTGCCAAAATTTATGCGGTTTCCTGTTTGTGAAAATGCTTGATTTCGTGGATTTTGGGGTTGTGTAATGTCCCAAATGATAATTTCACCGTCTGCTTGATTGATTTCAAAGCTACTTTGTGCTAATTGCATTGCATTGATGTTTCTAAATGCCAAAGAATTGCCTGTAAGCGTAAGATTTCTTTTGTAATGCACCCTAAAATAATTCAAATATCCTGTTGCGGAGTTGCCTGTTTGGTTAAGTTTGTATCTTAAAGCAAGGTTTTCGGTATTTCCCCAAAGATTTGAATTGATAGAAAATATATTTTCTGCATCTGCACCTTTTGGTGCGTAGGTATCATTAGGCACTGCACTAATATTTTGCGTTCCTATGCTTGCATTTTGGGTAAAAAGTTGGAAAAATGTAGGATTTGCATCTTTACACATTACCGCAGAAGTGATTTTTGCAGGGGAATTAGGCACGACTTGTGGCGTACTTACGTTGAAAGTTTGTTCTGTTTGGAAAGCAAATTCTTCGCCATACCAAATTCTTCCTGAACGTATAGGATTTTTGAGGTTTTTTTCATAAAAAATCCTTTCGTCAAAATCATTAAAAGTCTGTAATCCTGTACCGAGATTTGGCTTTGTGGTCAAACGCAAACCTGTTGTATTATTGATGTTCAAAAAAACGTAATTTTTGGTATCATAATAATTTTTTTGGTGTGCAAAAGTCTGATTTGCGACATCAAATTTCCAAACATCACTACTTTCTGCATAAAAAATAATATAATCTTGTTCATCAAAACGCTCATCTTCTTCGCCTTTTACCAAAATAGGATTTTCTTGTAGGTCTTGTGGGCGTGCAGTGGCGTTTGCCTGTGGAAGCATTGCCCCATAATTGCCAAAAATATGAATATTTTTTGGGTTAATATTTTGGATATTTACGCCATTTTGACGTAATAAATTTGCATCTATTTTATAAATTCCACTTTCTGTAATGGGAATTTTGTACCAAGTCCCTTGTGAAAGTACAGAATTTTGGGCAAAAGCCCCCCAGCCACCGAAGGGGGAGAAAATACATAAATAGATTAAAGCTAAAACAGAAGTTTTTAATTTTGAACACATCATTTTTTGTAATAAATGGAATAAAGTATGATTTTATAATTTCTCAAAAATATCATTTTTCTTTATAAAAAGAAAATAAAGAAAAATAACCCCAAGGCTCTAAATAATTTTTTATTTTATGATTGGAAGACCTTCAAGGTTTTTAAAACCTTGAAGGTCTTATACCAAGCAAAATCATTTAGTACCAACCCCAAATACTATTCCTATCTTTTCATTTCATAAAAATAAAAATAAAAAATGAAATAATAAAGTTTTGTTAATTTATTTTTTTTACAAAAAAAAACCTCTCCAAGAAAATGATTTTTGGAGAGGTTTTTTTTTGTGTGCAGAATATCATTCTTTACTAACCAATTCTAATTTGCATTATTGTTGTAGGTAAGTTTTTTTTCCAAATGTTCCAATAAAAGCTCAATTTTGTAAATTTTTTTGTCCAACTCATCAAAGCTAATATTTTTTTGCTCAATGGTTTTTATCCTAAAATTTATGTTGTTAAGCTGAATTTTGATGTGCCAATAATGGCTCAAAATAGTTGCAAATGTTATCAATAATGATATTGCTTGATTGAGGTCAAAGTTCATCTTTTTTAATGGTGAATGGTAAATGTTAAATGTTAAATGAAACAGCCATCATTTGAGAATTGAAAATTAGGAATTAGGAATTGAAACAGCCATAATTCCTAATTCTTAATTCCTAATTCCTAATTGATTTACGCTGTAAGTGCGGTTTTTTTGGCATCTAACGCACCCAATAAGTGTGTAAGATTTTGGTTGTTTTCTTGCTCATTTTGCAATTTGGCATTTACCAAAATCAAAGCACCTTTGCCAATACGCATTTTGCGTTGATTGAGTTGAAAAAGTCTGTAATCCAATGTTACGACTTTTTCCTCCAATGTTTTGCGAACTTCATTGCTCGCAGGCAATGTAGGAATTACGGTGGCATAACTTGCTTTTTCTGCTTGTGCAGAGGCAATATCAGAGGTTACAGTTGCCCCTAATGTGTTCATTCGGTCTGCTTTGCGGTCTTCGGAAAGCAATACATAATCCGAATCATCTTTGAGTTTTTGGACTTCATCAATTACTGCTTGCACCTCTGCTTTGGTTTGGAGGGTGTTGATGAGGTCAATGTTTGACTGACTAACAGGCATAAAATAAAAAGTAAAATATGTAAGAAAAGCCCCCCAACCCCCAAAGGGGGAGTTTTTAGTATTTTGTGTATTTGTTCCCCCTTTGGGGGTTAGGGGGCTTACAATGCAAAAATAAATAAAGCCTTTTTTGTGTGCAATAGTGATTTAATATAATTGTTAATATTTTAATTTTTTGATATATTTTTTAACATATTTTTATTTTTTCTTTAACTTTTTTATTTTTTATTTCGTTATTTATTTAGACAAAAAAAATTCTCAAAAAAAAATTTTTAAAAAATAATTTATCTTAAAGAAAAAGTTAAAAAAAATCTTAAAAATTATTTTCTTAAAAAAAAATCTTAAAAAACAAAATCTTAAAATAAAATGATTAGCAAAAAAGAATTAGGAATTTTGTATAAAATTTCTCGCCCTACTTTGAACAAACGCCTTGATACTTTGGGTTTTGAAAGAGGCAAAAGGCTTTTTACACCCTTAGAAATCCAAAATATTTTTAGTATTTGGGGCAATCCTGTATAAATAAAAAAAAACACCTTTTCGGAGTGGAAAAGGTGGGTTTTTTGGGTGGTATGGTTGAGGTTTTATTTATATTTTGTATATTTTAAAGCTATTTATCCTCTATTTACTTTTTCTTGTATCCTTGTAAAATGAATAGAAATTTTTAAAAGGAATAAATAAAAACCATAATTACTCAAAACAAATAATTTCTGTTGAGATATATTTTCTCTTGGAACACTATTGTTATCACAATTAAAAATCCTATCCAAAAAAACTATACAGTCTTTTGGGAGTTTTCCACCTTTTGGTAAATATAAGATTTGTGTTATTCGTTGATTTTTTATATCTTCAACATGATTTTTGATAAATTCATCATCTTTTTTTTGTTTTAATGTTTCTTGATATTTTTCAAAATCAAATAATGGTGCATACACAATATTTGAGGAATATACCCTTTTATTACTCAAATCAATATCACAAGTATTAGAAAATATAATACAAGGCGATTTGCTAAACTTTTCTGTCTTAAAATTTGCAATACTCATTCCTTTGATACAATCACCTTGAAAAATGATATTATCTTCTTCTAAAAGATAATTTGAATAAATTCTTGAATCTAAGTTTTTTGGAAAATCTTTTAACTCTGAAAAAAGTTTTTTAGTATCTGAGTCAGAAAGATACTTGGGTAAAAAATTTTTAATATCATCAAACGAACTGCTCATAATTTCAATAATAGTTCATCAAAGTTTTCATTTATTAAATCCACGATATCATTGTCTAAATTTTTTGTGTCATTCACTAATTTAGAAACAAAAGATATTAAAATATCTTTTTGGCTTTCTTGCAGTACTATGTCGTGGATAGGCAAATTATCAAAAACTGCCCTGTTGTCTGTGATAATATTATGTTTTTCACTATGCATACTTTGGTGGGTATTAAAAATGTTACATACAAAAACAAGTAGAACTTGTTTAATATTGACCAAAGAATTAGCGGTAGGATACCCAATATTAGGATTAAATGTTGCCATATTTAGGTTTTAAATTGTTGAGAAATTGAGGTTTTAAAAGCCCAAAAAATAATTCCTTTTCAATTTGATGTGCTTTATTTATTATTGTGTCAAAGGATTGTAGAGAATCCACCTCATTATACAAACAAGTTACATCAATTAAAGAACCTTTTTTTTGCCCAAATTTATTTGTTACTACTACATTATTTGCTAATTGTAAAATTTTCATAAAATTGCCATCTTTTATTTCTGTTCTTACAACCAAATTATCACTGATATGTTCTTGATTCATCAAATTAACTTTAAAATTGATGTGTTCATAAATATTTACCTCAAAAAAATTCAAATACCTTAAAAGCAAGCTTTCTGGCTTAGTGATAACACCTGATTTTTTTATTTTATCAAAAAATATAATTAGATTTTCTGAAAATTTTTGCCAGCCTACGTATTCAATTGGAGAATGAAAAACAACGACATTATGCCCTATTTGAGCATTAAAAAAACCATCAGTTAATTTATAATGTGCTTTGTATTTTAGGTTTGGTTCATTTTCTGTTACTTCAATTGGTAATATTGCGTTTGGTAATTGTTCCACTTCACCAAAAGTATCTTTTACTGAATTATAAAGAACTCCGAACACTGCACCTTTGGGTAAATCTGAACTAAATTTAAGTTCAACAGTTGCTTCTAATATAGGACAAGGTGATATTTTTGTTGGTAATTTGTCCATGAATAAATTAAAAAAATATTTTAATGAAATTTGACGTGTTCAATAGAAATGAATAGAAAGGAATAATAAACGCCTTATTCTTTCATTTATCTGCAAATTTATGATTTTTTGCAATAATATAACAAATAATTATTATATTTTATTTGATAATTTATAAAAATCTAACACAATTATCATATTTTATTATAAAACTTATAAAAAAATCTAAGAATTACACTATCTTTTTTAATTTTCGTTTTATTGGTAATTTGTCCATGAATAAATTAAATGAAATTTGATGTGTTCAATAAAAATAGAGTTCTTTAAATGAAACCATATTGGAACACGAATTTTACGGATTAACACAGATTTTCACGGATTTTTTTCTTTTTTTTGTAAAATTTTGATGTTTTTTATCAATTTTTAGACTTCATTTTAAAAACCCTAATGAATAAACAGGAATAATAAACGCCTCATTCTTTCCTTTTTCGCAAATTTATAATTTTTTTTGCAATAATATAACAAATAATTGTTTATTTTTATTGCACAAAAAAAGGCTGTTCCATTCCTAATTCCCAATTCTTAATTCCCAATTAAAAAGGCAAATCACTTGACTTTTCCTTTGCATTTTTGGGTGTTAGATTGATTTTCACAAGATTAGTTTTTGGTTTTTCATTTTCCAAAAAACTAAAATCAACGGTTTGCGGTTGCATTGTACCTGCTTGAAGATTTATGTGCGAAAATGCCTTTCCTGTTTGTCCATTGCGATTTTTGGCAACCACCAATTCAAGCAAACCTGCGGTGTTGTTGCCTTGTTCATCTTCCAAAATGTCATAATATTCTGGGCGATAAAGAAAAGTAATATTATCCGCAGCTTGCTCCAATCCACCTGAATCCCTAAGGTCAGAAAGTTGCGGAATTTTTGAAGCCCTATTTTCCACACCCCTATTGAGTTGGGCTAATGCAATGATAGGAATTGAAAGCTCTTTTGAGAGGGTTTTAAGCCCATTGGCGATACGTTCTATTTCAAGGTTACGATTATCATTCTTTTTGCTTTGGTCGTCCCCTATAAGCTGTAAATAATCAATTACCAAAATCTTAATATTATATTTGCGTACCAATTCTTTTGCTTTGGATTTGATGCCTGCTAAGGTCATACTACTTTTTTGCGAAACTTTTATCTTGTGAATGTATTGATTTACATTTTCTTTGATATGAATAAGCATATTTTTTTCTTGTGAGGACAATTTGCCCATTCTTAATTTTATCACATCAAGCGTACAATTTGGGTCGTATCTGTGAAATTCTGTGATAATTTCTTTGTAAGAAAGGCTTTCGGTTGTCATTTCAAGGCTCATAAATCCTACATTTTCGCCTCTATTTGCGATAAAACGAAGCAAGTGCATTGCTACGGTGGTTTTGCCCATACTTGGACGACCTGCTATGATGGACAATTCGCCACCAAAAAAACCGCCTATTATCCTATCCCACGCCTCCACACCTGAGGGCAAGGCACACATTCCGCCATTTTGGTAAGCAAGCAAAGTTTTGTCAATGGTTTCAATTATTGCCTCGTCCATTGGTGTAAAATTATCTTGTCCAAAAGTATCATTGGTGATTTTTACCAAATCTGTATCAGTTTTTTCCAACAAATCAAACACATCTTTTTGCATATCAAAAGCATCTTGCATAGTTTTTTCTGCCAAATCTATCAAATGCCTCCTTGTAGCAAGTTCTTTGAGTAGGCGAATATGCGTGAGGCTATTGTGAGAACTCATTACTTCATAACTAAGACGCATAATGTAATCTGAGGGAGCTTGTTCCGAAAGACCCATTTTTCGCACTTGTTTATTGACTGTAAGCATATCAATATGTGTGCTATTGCAAAATAAATGCACAATCGCCTCATAAATTATCCTGTTTTTTGGGTCATAAAACATTTCTTTGTTCAATTCTCCAAAAACTTGATTGATAAAATCCCTGTCAATCAATATCGCACCAAGAACTGCATTTTCCAATTCGGTGTCTGACGGTTTTTGCCTCGCTTGGGGCTTTAATTGGTGTTTCATAAAATTAGGGGAAAGGGGAAAGGTGTCAGGGGAAAGGTGTCAGGGGAAAGGTGTCAGGGGAAAGGGGAAAGGGGAAAGGGGAAAGGTGTCAGGGGAAAGGGGAAAGGTGTCAGGGGAAAGGGGAAAGGGGAAAGGTGTCAGGGGTGTCAGTTTAGAACTTTGAACTTTTGAACTTTGAACCTTGAACTTTTGAGCTTTTTGAACTTTTGAACTTTGAACCTTGAACTTCTACCCATTCGCAAGTTTTGCATAATAATCTCCCCAATCTTTGGCAGACCACAATTCCGCAATATATTTTCGCATAGTAGTTTTGTATTTGCCAACTTTATCCCCAAAATCCCTATGCACACGTATATATGCCCTTGTACGCTGTTTGAACTCCTCCAAATATCCATCAAATTCTAATTTTTTGAGTTGTTTTGTAAGCCAAGATTTATCTTCTTTCGTAATCACCTTAAAAAAATCCAACAAACAATTTATCATCATTTCCATTTCCATTTCCATTTCAGTATTCAAATTTACTTTTTCCAAAACCTCCCCTTCCTCCTTATCTTTTTGGACAGAGGAGGAGGGATTAGTTATATTATTAATTATTATATTAATATTATTATTATGTTCCTCTTTTTTTGAATAGCTATCCTCTTTTTTTGAATAGCTATCCTCTTCTTTTGAATAGCTATCCTCTTCTTTTGAATAGCCAATTTTTAACATTCTTTTGTTACCCTTTGATTTATCCAAATCGCTTATGATTTTGCCTTCTTCTACCAAATTATTGATAACAGTGCTTACAGCAGGCAATTTGATATTAAGATATTTTGCAAAACCGCTATTACTCAACCAACATTTTTTTGTTTTGGCGTTAGCTTCATAACCGTGAATAATGCTCATAATAATTTTTTCGTTGCTATTGAGTGTTTTATCAAAAAGTATGAAACTTGGCAAAAATAAGCCTTTTGTTTGAACGTCCATAGTATTTAGATTTTTTTTTAATATAATAAAAATAGATTACTTGACGATTTCCTAAACCTATAAGATTTTTAAAACCTTATAGATTTAAGTTAGATTATTGCAAAATAACAAATTTTAATAACAAATTTTTGTTAAAATATTATAAAAATTTTAAAGTATTTTGATATAAAATATTTCATAAAAAACGCTTTAATAATACAAAAAAAGTTATTTTTTCAAAAAATAAGATGCTAAATATTGTATTTTAGCTATTTCATATTTATTCATTTGTGTATAATGCTCAATATTTTTATAAAAATATTTATATATATTTTAACTTTTTTTTGTTAATTAACAAAATCCTTGTATTTTTGAAAAAATATTTCACAAAAATAAAAATAATTCATCAAAATACCAAAAATTTGTAACAAAAATATGAAAACAATAGGCGAAAGAATTGTGGAAATGAGAAACTACAAAAACCTTGAAACACACGACCAATTAGCTAAATTTTTGGGTGTATCTACCTCCACCATATCCACCTTAGAACGAAATGAAAGCCACCCAAGCTACAAAGTCATCACTGCCATAAGAGCAAAAATGCCTGAAATAAGCCTTTATTGGCTTTTGTATGGGGAGGGTGAAATGTTAGAAAAAGGACTACCAAAAGAAATTTTTAGTACCCAAAAGCCAGACAAAGAGCTTTTTTTGGAAAATGATTTGATTGTTTTTCTAAAACAACAAATTGCAGAAAAGGACAAAGTAATACAACATTTTTTGGGAAGCAATCCACAACCTACCTCGCAAACATTGGCAAGGTAGGTTTTTTTTATAATTTTTGTTAAAAAAATAAATTAAAAAGTTTAAAAATATAAATACTGCTAAAAAATAATTGTTTTTTGAAACTACATATTTTTTAAGACTTGCAAAGTTTTCAAAACTTTGTAAGTCTTTCAGCATTTTAAGATATTTTTTTATTACACTTATTTTAAGATTTTCTTTAAGATATTTTTTTTGAAAAACTTTTTTTTTAATGCAAAAACTTTTTTGAAAAAATAAATTTAAAAAATAAAATAAAAGTTAAAATAAATCTGAAAATATCTTAAAGATTTATGATGTGAATTGGACATATTCTAAGATTGTTTGATTGTCTGACTATTTTTCTGCAAGTTCGCCCTTTGGGCGTGTGCGGTTGCAAACCGCAATGCCTAAACCATTGAAGTCTAAAGACTTCAATGAACTTACTTTTTTTATAGGCTTTTAGCAAGACTTAGAAGAACTGGGAACTTACTTTTTTTATAGGCTTTTAGCAAGACTTAGAAGAACTGGGGAATATTTGTCCCACAAGCTGGCATATTCAAAAGTGGTGGTTCGCTTTTGGCAAGATAATAATAAGCACAACCCACATTTGAAACCAACACATCAGGGCGACCAAAATCATAAGCACTAAAACACATCTCATAACTTCCCTCTGGCAATGCTTTTGTTGCCTGATATTGTGCAACATTAAGCTATGATTTGGGCTTGGATTTTACCTATAAAAACCAAACTTAATAATAACAAGATGAATTTTCGTAGAATTGAGTGCATAAAGCAGTTGATTGTTTTTCTTTTTGTGTGTTAGTCTGCAAAAATAAAAGAAAAAATGAAAACAACAAAAAACGACAACCTACTAAATATTTAGTTCATAATGCACAAAAAAATAAGACTTGCAAAGTTTTCAAAACTTTGTAAGTCTTTCAGCATTTTAAGATATTTTTTTATTGCACTTATTTTAAGATTTTCTTTAAGATATTTTTTTTGAAAAACTTTTTTTTTAATGCAAAAAACTTTTTAAAAAAATAAATTTAAAAAATAAAATAAAAGTTAAAATAAATCTGAAAATATCTTAAAGATTTATGATGTAAATTAAACACATTCTAAGATTGTTTGATTGTCTGACTATTTTTCTGCAAGTTCGCCCTTTGGGCGTGTGCGGTTGCAAACCGCAATACCACTAATGCGAAGTAAAATACTTCGCATAACGACATCTTTTTTATCGCATTTTAGGTTACGAACACTTAGAAGAACTGGGGTATCAATCATAAAAAACATTATAGCCTCTAATTTGATTTAATAGCCTTTCTGGATTCTTAGGGTCTGTAAAATATTGATGTAAAACCCATTCTTTTACTGCTTGTATGGGAGTAAATGCAACATCTTGTTTGAATATTGTTCTTCCAAATAAATTAGTATTAACAATCCTATTCAGATGACTATACTGCTCACCTCCCTCAAAATGCAATAATTGCACATCAAAATCTAATTGATATTTTTGACATAATTCATACACAACCTTTGCATATCCTCCTACTAAAAAATAGCGGTCATTAGGTTTCCACAAAGTTACATGCATAGTACCATAACCAGCCTCTAAGATATTTTTTTCAATCTCTGCTACACGTTCCTCTATTAAGGAGTGCATTAAAAAACGAATCTCGTCAGGCGGATTTTCAATATGCTGTTTTACCCAATTTATGTCGTCTTGAAAGGGCATTTCTTTAGGGGGTAACCTAAGTTTGTAGGCGAATTCTTGTTCCCTTTGCTCTTTTCTTTTTTTTGTGTTGATACCTTCAAAACCCTCAAAACTACAACTATTTTTTTTATAGTCTTTTATTTTTTCTTCTTTTGGATAAAAATAATGTTCTCCTTCTTGGCTTTCTACTGCTTCGTCATGGATTTCATCTCCACAAATATAATGATGTGGAATGCCATTTGGGAAAGCAACACAATGTTCAAAAGAAAATCCATTTTTATCTTTTTTATTCTCGTCTTCTCTGTAGTAGATACAATCACGACAAATCCCTATTTTTAGCATAACTTAATTAATGGGTTTAGATTTAATAGTATTTTTTTCTCCGTTGTTGGTGTTAGAAAAATGCTTTTACAACTGCAAAAATAGCACAAAAACCTTTATAAAAACCTAATGCTTTTATAATTCCCAATGCTCACGTGCGTTTTTCCACCAACAACTCAT
>JAAFIN010000117.1 GCA_013297825.1 Cytophagales bacterium | reverse complement strand
TTGGAGGGTTTCAAACTAAGGGTGTAAGGAAGATATTTAGTTAGTTCAAATATATAAATTATATTTTTATAATTTATATATTAGGATTACTTAAATATTATTTTATTAAAATAACTAATGAATAATTTTCTATGTAATTTTTATTAATTATTTTTGCGAAAATAAAAAAAAATAACTTAAAAAAAAAGAACAACAATGCAAACTAAAACATCATTTGAATTAAAAGACAAAGAAATGAGCCAAACAGCCAAATCACTCATTGATATGATAGGCAGCAATGATGAATTTTTTTCATTATTGTCCTCTGATTTAGGGGTGGATAATTATGTAAAAAAATTACCTGCAAAGGAATTATTTCAAGTATGTTTATTTAGTATTTTGACAGAAAGAGACAGTAGTAGTAGGGTATTTTCAAATTTTTATGATAATTATTTTTTTCGTCATTTTGCAGAAATTCCATCCACAAAACGATTAAGTCATAGTAGCATAGCAGAGCGAATAAGACAAATAAGTCCAGATTACTTTAAACGTATATATGCGTTTGTAGTGGATAAATTTCAAGAATTATTGGGAGGAAAAGCCCAAAAACTATGTATTTATGATTCGACAACTTTGAGCATTTCTTCAAAATTATTAGGTTTTGGTATGACAAATGGACGTAACAAAAAGGAGCAAGATAATAACACTAAAAAAAGTATAAAACTAACAATAGGTTTTAATGAGTTAATACCAAATAATGTAATATTTCATAAAGAACAATCAGAAGTAGGTGATAATTTGGCAATTAGTAAGGCTTTGTTGAGGCATATTAACAAAGATGATATTTTGGTTTTTGATGCAGGTGTTCAAAAAAGAGAAACTTTTGCTAAAATGTCTCAACGTAATTTTAATATTAAAAATTTAAAAAAAGGGAGCAAAAAAAAAAAAATAAAATAGATAACCCAAATCAACCAGAAAATCAACTGGAAAATACAGCACAATCTACACAAAAAAAAGAGGATTTATCTGACAATAAAAAAATGCAATATTTTGTGGGAAGATTAAACCAGGACTTCAAATTTGAACAAGTGGAAGGAACAAAAACGATTTTATATGAAAAAAATACTGAAACTTTGGAAAATATTAGCGAAAAAACAGTATATTTATTTGCAGATGGTTGCAAAAAAATAGAAATTCCATTTAGAATAATTGAAGGTACTATAACAGCTACACAAGAAAAAATAGTGCTTATTAGCAATATTCCACAAACAGAATTAGATGGTTTGGATATTACAGAAATCTACAAAAGAAGGTGGAAAATAGAGCAGTTTTTCCGCTTCATAAAGCAGGAAATGCGTTTAAAACACTTTTTTTCACGTGATTGGAATGGTATCCAAAATATGGTTTATATCATTTTAATTGCTGCTATTTTGTTAATTGCTTTTATGTACTTTAATAAAAGAAAAGACTATAAAATATCTAAACTATCATTTAAAAATCAGCTCCAAGATGAAATTATTAGAGATGTTGTTATTCATTGTGGGGGAGACCCTGAAAAAATAAATAGCTTTTGATAAAATAATAATTTAGATATTTTAATCTTTTTTTTTTACTAATCTTATTTTCTTCCTTACACCCTTAATTTCAAACCCTCCAAAAGTTTTAGTAAGATATTACGCATATTTTAGTTTTCCTTTTGGTATAGGAATATTTTTACCTAATTGTTTAGCAGTTTCTATCCATTCTTCAATGATTATTTAAGCACTTTCTAAGGCTTCAAAATAGGTTTTGCCATTAACCATATAACCCGCAAGTTCAGGAATTTCTGCAATAAATGCTTCATCTATTTCACTCCAATAGATAATAATTTCGTATTTGTATGTGGTTATATTATTCATAATTTTCAAAAATAGGCATAAATGTCTATTCTATACATATTTTTTAGGCTTTAATGTAAAGGATAGGCATTTATGCCTATCAAAGTAAATTAGGATTTATGGATTAAAATATGTGCATTCATAATTGACCAAAAACGACATACTTCGCTCCAAGTCCAAGATTTATGTTTGATTTTATCTTCTACAAAAGTTTTAAGTAGTTTTCCATTCCAAAGTGTAGCATTTTGAAAACTTTGAGAACTCACTTCATCTAATAGAAATTCTGCCATTTCTCCCGAAAACCATTCTATCATTGGAGCATTTAGCCCAATTTTCATTTTGCGTGTGCGGATAGTTTCAGGCATTTTATTTGTCATTGCATCTCTTAAAATGCGTTTGGTAAAACCTGCACCTATTTTGCTTTCCAAAGGCAACGAAAAAACATAACTCACCAAACGATAATCCATAAAAGGCATACGAATTTCAATGCCATTCTGCATAGATGCCCTGTCAAAATTACGCAAAATCGTAGGTAAAATAGTATTATGAAAAGCGTGATACAAACTATTATCTACCATATTTAATTTGCTGGTATCCACTATTTTGTCAGTCAAAATCGCTAATTCAGGGCTTTTTCTGTTATAAACCCAAACATCATTTTCATTTTCGGTTTTTGTAACAACTTCTTTTTTGCCAAATTGATTTTTGATTGTTCTATAAATATTTTTGAAAGATTCAGGAACATTTTTTTTATAAAATTCTGTTGCCCAAGAATTTGGGACAGATTTTTCAAAAATAGGTTTTACTAAATTTCCTTGCATTTCAGGCAAAAATAATTGTGTGTAAGTGTCCCAATAATTGTCTGCTTGCGTTTGGTTATTTTGTTCCAAAGCGTATTGGTACGCAGTCAAAGAAAAATCAGGATAACCTAACATCATTTCATCTACACCGTGACCGTCCATAGAAATCTTAAAACCATTGTCAGACATTTGTTTATAAATTTCTGAAATAATGGAAATAGGTGTAAGAATTACACTATCAAATAATTTTGTGGTGTTTAAAACATCTTGCACTAAATTTTTATAATCAGGAACAATATAACTTGCGTTGCCTTTGGTGTAATTGATAACTTCTTCTGCATAAATTTTTTCGTCCAAAATAGTATTTGGAAAAGTAGCCACAAATGCTTTTCTCCAATCTTTTGGGGTACGAAGTTTTGCGAGATTTTGGTTTTTTTCAATTTCGCTTAATACACAATACAATGCAGAAGAATCCACGCCTCCACTCAATGCTGACGCTATCTGCACATCACTACGCAAACGCAAAAGTGTAGCATCTTGCAACAAATCATAAAATTTTGCTACTTGTTCCTCGTAATTTTTTGGAATTTCTTGTTTATTTTCTAAGGTATTCCACCAACGTTTTTGTTGAAAATTAGGATTATTTTTAGTGATTTTGAGGGAATGACCACCCAAAAGTTGGAATGTATTTTGAAAAGTAGTGTGTCCTTTGCCTTCCAAAGAAAATGAATTTTTCATCACAGAAGAAAGATTATCTTCATTCCATTTTCTTGGAAAATTATCTAAATATTTGAATGCAATAGTTTCAGAAGAAAATGCAAAAACTTTATTGGGAATGTGCAAAAAATAAAGTGGCTTAATGCCAAACCTATCTCTTGCCAAAAAAAGACTTTCTTCTTGTGAATCCCAGATAGCCATTGCCCACATACCATTGAATTTTGAAAGACAATTTTGTCCCCAAAAATGATAAGATGCCAATACAACTTCGGTATCAGTATCACTGCGAAATGTGTAACCTTTTTGGATAAGTTCCTCCCTAATTTCCAAAAAATTAAAAACTTCACCATTAAAAGCAATCCAATATCTATTATCCGCAAAAGGCATAGGTTGTGTGCCTGCCTCTGATAAATCCAAAATAGAAAGCCTGCGATGTCCTAAACCCAAAGGATTTTTTTGGTCAATAAAATAACCTGCCCCATCAGGTCCTCTATGCTTTAAAGCATCAGTAAATTTTTTTAAGGTTTCTTGGTGTAAAGGTGCATTGTCCAAATGCCATATACCTGCAATTCCGCACATACTTTAATGCTTTTTTTTAATATTTTTGATAAAAAAGTTTGTGCAAAATTACAAAAATAATCTGTTTTGGGGAAATTATTTTCTACCAATGATTTTTTTAATCCTTACAATATTTATGTTTTACTGCTTGCAAAATAATATAAATTTGTTTTAAATCTTCTAAATCCAAACTATCAAATTGTTTAGAAATAAAATACTCAAATTGATTTTCTGCTATTTTTTCCAAAATTACAAAACGCCAATTTTGCCCAATAATATAACCACCACGTATCATAGTAGTTTTATTTTTTTCTATTGCCACCAATAACTCACCCAATAACTGAATACGAGGGTCTTTATCTGGTGTTGATGGTTTAAATTCTTGGATAAAAAAGTAAGGTTTTTTTGGATTTTCTGTACCTGATGCCACCATAAAATCTGTAAAGCCCTTTATTTCTATGCCATTTACTATACCTGAAAGAGAAGCGTCATACCAATCACTATGTGTGTCTGTCATAAATGCGACCTTATTTAGAATGGGACTTAAAAACTTCATTTTCAAGTCTTCTTCCATATATGCAAACATTCGTGTTTTGTGTATTTTAATTAAATTTTTAAAAAATAGAGCCTCCTCATCATTTATTTGATAAGGTGTTTCAAACCATTCATCAAATTTAGCATCATTATCCACTACTTTAATATCAACAATTTCATCCAAATCAGAAAACTTGATATTAGAAAAATTATAAGATTTTATTTCTTGATTTTCCATAATTTTATTTTTTAATCCTTATAAAATTTGTGCTTTATAGATTACAAAATTACAAAAATAATCTGTTTTGAGGGAAATTATTTTCTACCAATGATTTTTTTTACAATGTTTTTTAAAATTCTGATGCCTTTGTTTAAAACCCTTTGTAAAAGTGGTTTTTGATTTGCAAAAAAATAAATTTTGTAAATAATATCACCATAACTTATATTAGAATTATCAAAAGTAATGGATTTGTCTTGTGGTTGTGGCTTATAATTTTCAATTAAATTTTTAAGGTTTTCAAATTCATTAAAATTTCCTTTTATTCTAAAAAATTTTTCAAAAATAAATAAATTTTTATCCAAAGACACATCAAAAAAAGTATGTGTATTGTGAAAATGTAGATATGGATTTTTGAGATGGAAAAGGCATTTTTTGATGATATTTTCATTCTTAATTTTTGTGGTACATAACAATATTACCAAATCCACAAAAATACATTCGCCTATTTTTTCAGTCAAAATTAAACTATCATCTTTTGGGAAACTTGTATTTTTTTTGAAATATAAACTCAATAAAGCCAAAGAATATTCTATGGCATTTGGCGGAAAATTATGTTGTATTTCAAATTCTAAGGTGCTTTTGAGCCATTGCATTGCTTCATCATATTTACCCAAACAAATATCTGCAAGAGCCAAAGGCACAAGAATATCAGGCGAATAATACAAATAATGGTTATAAGCCCACAAATATTTTTCTCTAAAATCTTGTATATTTCCTTGCCAAAACAAAGCATTTGCTTCATCTGCTAATTTTGTAAATCTGTTTTCTTTTTGGTGATAATGCTTTTCTGTATCACTTGAAAGTTCTAATTTTCCAAATAAAGAGGGTTGGATAATATGTTCATTTTCTTTTTTTTGTTTAAAAAGATAATACCAATCCAAAAGTTGGGTTCTGTGTTCGTCTGCGTGATTTTGATGCACAAAATCATAACTATTTTGGGTAATTTCTTTTACTTTTTCAGGATTTTTTAAAAGAAAACTCATTTTTTCCCTAAAATTATCTTTATCCACAAAAACGCAATTTTGCATATCTACAAAACCTGCTTGTAGGCTTGCTTCTGTTTTTTCAGTAATAAGGCAACAATAAGAGGCAGGAATTTCAAAATGTTTTTTGACTAAGGCATCAGTATAACCGCCACAAGTAGGTGCAAAGGTACTTTGGTTGATTATTTTAGAAAAATCAGCCCCATAAATTCCTTTACCATCTTTGGGATATTGCAAACGATAATACTCAAATTCTTGTTCAATAATTGGGAAAATATCAGTACGCCAAGCATATGTAAGCCCATAATTACCAAGTAAAGTAATAGGATATTTTTTTTCTAAATGATAATTTTTAAAAACATCTTTGTCTATATTCCAAGGAAAATAAAACATTTTATCTCCTAAATACTTGAAATCAATTCCTCCGTATGTAGTTTCAGTGCTAAAATAAGCGTGAGGCTTGAAGACTGTTTCATGAAAAGTAATTACATTGTGTCTTTCGGTAGAAAATCCATCACAAGGCAACCATGCAATTTTAGGTATTTTTGAGGTGTAATCTATGTTTTGAATGGTAACATTTTTTTGAAACATTGGCGTAAAATATACACAAACTATGTCAGGCGTATATTTTTTTAATATTTCATTATAATCAATACTAATATCTTCTATTAAAATAAATTCAAATTGATTACGAAAAATATTTTCTCTTTGATAATAAGAATAATCCCTAATATGAGAAGGTGTACTATCATTTATAGCAGGACGAATGTATAGTAATTTTATTTTTTGCATAAACAATCACTTTTTTTAATTTTCAGCATCTAATTTTTTAATTACCTTACAAGGCACACCATACGCCAAAGAAAAATTAGGAATATCTTTGCTTACCAAACTATTTGCACCAATAATGCAGTGATTACCAATTTTTACGCCTGCCAATATGGTACAATTTGCCCCAATCCACACATCATTGCCTATTGTTATTTTTTCTTTTTTGCTATATTTATCTAAAATACCTGATGTTTTTAGAAAACTTGAGTTATTATGGTCTGAATGTGGTGCAAAAACTACGCCTGGTGCAACAGAACAATTATCTCCCAATTCCAATAAAATTTCATCAGATTGATAATCATCTACTACTGTAATATTGGGATTCAAGTATGTATTTTCACCAAGAATCACATTCGTTTTTTTCCAACATTCTCGTCTTACTTTTGAATTTGGATAATACATTGCTAAAAATCTCAAAAACCTTTTAGAAAAAATATTGATATTTTTTTCTATGGTTTCAAAAAAAGATATTTCGTTAAACATTTTTCTGGTGGTTGATTTTTTTTTTAACTTTTTAACTTTTAAACTTTCATTGTACCATTCACAATTTTTTATATAATTTGTCCATTGATTGATGATATTTTTATCCAATAAATCATACTTGCTATCAAGTTTGGCAAATTGACTAAAATATGTAGGAAAGTGCAAAAATATATGTTTTTCTTGTGGATTGTATAGTTGTTTGATAATATTTTCACACACTACATACATATCATTGTGCTTACAAACATTTTGATACGCAATTTCTATCATTTCTATTCTTTTTTGTGGATTTTGGATATAAAAAAGTAGTTTTTCTTCCAAATTATCAAAATCTGTATCTACCACCATATCAGCAGTAGGATATTTTAAATACTGTTCGTCATTGCCTGTCATCAAAAGGGTTTTGTTGAGCATTGCCTCCAACCCAAACATTCCAGGTCCTTGACCTATCAAACAATATGTCACTATATCAGCCTCCTGTAAAAGTATTTTTACTTCTTCAGGCTTTCTATCTTCCACACATACAAAATCAAAAATATCTCCATATTTACTTTTGATATTTTTTATTTTTTCTATCAATGTATCTGTGCCTTTTACGGTGCGAAGTGCCACAGCGTGCAGAATATTAGGTTTTTCTTTTTGCGTTTTGGGCAAAGGTGTTTTTTTTGGAATTTCTATTGGAAGAAAAAAATTGTAATAAGGTCGTATCAATAATTGTGATTGGTCAGGAACAGACAAAATCATATCTGCATATTTTTCAGAAATGCGTACATATTTTATCTTTTGAGAAATTCATTCGCATAATCATTATTAGTATATACTTTTTCCACAAAAATTTCAGGTTTTTCATATTCAAAACCTAATTTTTGGTATTCTTCAATGAGTAATGGACTCCAACGTACATCATCACCTACAAAATTAACAATCAATTTTTTATTAAAATATTTTATCCACCAAAAACGCCATTCTAATTCATCTGCATAATCTTGTATCCAAATAAAATGAAAAATATCATATTTTTGAATGGTAATTATCCAATGAATTTTTTGGAAAATAAGAAAAAAAGACAAAAAAAAATTTAAAATTCCAATAAATACATTCAATATTGAAAAAAACAACCAAAAAATAAAACGTAAATAAGTTTGTTGAATTTTGGAATTTTCGTCAGGATTTAATTGATATTCAAATGGTTTTAGAAATTTATTTTTGAGAAAAAAAGCATCAGGCAACAGGTCATATTTAGGTTGATTGTGCGAATATTTATTTGGAAAACTGCAAGTTGTTACTTTATAGCCCATTTTTTCATACCCTTTTTTATAATATCCAAATAATGAAGCAATGTCTTGTGTTCCCAAAAAGATATGTGATTGTTTCATTTTTATTTAGAAATCAAAAAATCATAACGAATACTTGCAGTTGCTTTTTCTGTAACTTCTTGAGTGATTTTTTCACCTTTCAAGCCTCTTTTTATACAAAAATCCATAAAAAAAGTTTCGGGATAATGTTGCAAAATCAGAGGGCTACTTTTGCCCACACGTTGATAATTTTCATCTACCAAATGGCTTATTCTTGGAATTTCGCCAATCCATATTTTAGCATTTGGTGTAGATTTTTCTAAAAAATTTTCCAATGTTTTTTCTGCATATTGCAAATTTTCAAACAATAAAAAAACACCATTACAAAATATTCTATCAAATAAAATATTTTCAAATGGTATTTCTATGGCTTCACTTTTTTTAAAATGAACAAAAGGATATTTTTGTTGTGTGTTGTCTATTTGTCCCTGTGCAGGGTCAGTAGCATAGATTTTTGAAGTAATTTGTGAAAAAAAATCCAAAAAAATACCTGAACCACAACCTACATCTATCAAAGTATGGGTATTATTTACTTCAAATTTACTTTGAATTTGTTCAAACCATTTATTAAAAATAATATCCTCAATAGGCGTTCCATCTATCAAATAACCTGCTTGCGAAATGGAATCTTTATGTATTTTTGCCATATTGTCATAATATTCTATCCAATTTTTTTCCATAAAACCAGCCTCCTAACCCCCAAAGGAGATTTTTAGAGAAATTTTTATTTATAATTTTTTAAAAATGTTACTAATCCTTGCCTTTCTTCTGTTGTCATCAATGGTTGCGTAGGCACACAAAACCAATCTTTGATATAGACAGGTAACCATTCTGCGATTTTACCATTTAATTCTTGATACATTTTTTGATAATTTGGTACAAGAAAATTGATGGTATAAGGTGTATAATTGTCTGAATATTGAAAAAAAGTATGCAAATTTGGTAAATTTTCTGTAATAAATCTAAAATTTTCTTTTCTTTTTTTGGATAAAATAGGCAAGTAAGGCAAAAACTTATGATAATTTTCTTCTACATCTTGGGCTATTTTTTCATCATAAAAATTATGATAAAAATCTGTATTTTTAGATAAATGATTTCCTACCAAAAGCCCACCATTTTCCATAGGCAAATGTTTTGGTAAAGAATACAAGGCATAATCTCCAAAATTGCCAATTCTTACCCCATTTCTATAACTATCTATCCCATGCGCGCAATCTTCAAGAAGTAAAATATTGCGTTTTTTTGCCTCTAAAACCAAATTTTCTATTGCAGGATTTGGCACACCAAACTCGTGAATGACATAAATTAGTTTGGTTTTGTCTGTCAAAACTCTTGATAATTTGCAATAATTAAAAATCGTAGCAGACACGCAAGTAGAAACATAGTTTTTATCAGAACTTGTGCTAATAAAAACCTCGTCCTCACGTTTTAAATTCAACAAATTAACCAAATAATGAATAGCAGTTTTGGCATTAAAAAAAAATAAATGGTCTTTTTGTCCCCAAAGCCAATTTTCTGCTACATTGATTTTTGGTAAATCATAAAAACTTTCGTTCAAATGATATTTTGGATAAATGTGTATCATAAAATTTTCAAACTATATGTTTCCCTCAACATTCCTTTTGCTCCAAAACTTTCTTTAAATTCTGAAACACCAATATTTTGAATTTTCCCACCAACACTTGAACAACCAAAATCAAAATATTTAAAACCTTGATTGATAGCCCTTTCCATTCCTTTAAAAACCAAAGCATTTAAAGCATTTTTACCTAAAATAGCATTTTGTTGCGCCATATAAAAAGTCATAATTCCTTGTGAATTTCCTTTAAAATAACAAATGCCTGCTTTATTTCCGTCTTTGTCTTTTGCTACATCAACCTGCATAAAATCAGCATTTAAGGCTTGAATACGTTTAATTTCTTCTAATGTATGCGTAGGTGTGGAATTATGGCGTATTTTGTCCTCTCGCAAAGCAATATAAAAATCTTCAATCGTTGCATTTTCTATAATTTCTACCTGTTCCAATGCTCTGCGGGTTTGATTTCTGCATTTACTATCCAAAACTTGCATAGTTTCCTCTGCATTTTTTGGCAAAGAAATCATGTGCATTACATCTCTATTTTTGAGTTCAAAACCACTTTGAAATAATGCAAATTCAAAAAAACTGCTATAATTTTTGTAATAAAAAGTAGGTGTTGGCGTGATAAAAATTTCATTTATTTGCAAATCTTTGAGATAACTAACCAAACTTTCCACTAATTCAATATGATATTTGAGTTTTAGATTTTCTGTAAAAACCAATCCGCCCCAACTTGCCCCAAAAGGAGATTTTGCAATTTTTTTGCCTTCTTGCTCAAAAATAGCCAAAGGCATCAACGCCACAAGTTCCTCACCTTTGTAAAAAACTAAATGATGAATATTATCTGCAAAACGGTTTTGGTGATATGCCAAAAAATCTAAATGATGAAAAATAGTACCATTTAAGGATTTTTGGGTAATAAAATTGTTCCAAGCATCTTTTTTGGCAAGGTCAAAAAGTTTGGTGGTAATCATTTCTTATAAAAAATTCTGTGTAAGGTAGCCAAGCAAATTGTCATTTGCATATTTTTTTTCTTTTGTAATTTTCAACATACTAATAAGCATATCTCTTGCACCTGTTTTTGTAGTGTTTTTATGTTTTTTCAACTCCTCTGTATTTTGATAAAAAGGTTTTGCGTTGATGTAGGTTTGTTCGCAATCAGTATTCAAAAAAACATGAATAGGGTGAAAATCAAATACAAATAAATCATTTTCATTTAATTCTATGCCTGTTTCCTCAAAACTTTTTTCATACAAATAATGTATATCATCTTCCCAATTGTAAGGAATACGCCACATACCATTCCAAAGTTTGAAAGCCTGTATTTTTTGGTAAGGCAAAAAATGATTAGCATCATACAAAAGTCCTTTTTGAGCAAATTTACTCAACATTGGCGTACTTTGTGTCATACAATGCGACCTGACACCTTTTGCTTCTGGATACCAACCCAACAATTCGTCTAAAATACTATCCTGTGTTTTATTTTGAGGGTTATTATTATCCAAAATCGGATTAAAATTTGGGTGTAACGCAATTTCAAACAAATCACGATTGCAATTTTGCAATACTTTTGAGGGGTGTGTTACAAACAAAGTGCATTTTGTATTGTATTGCTCAAAAATCCCAAGCATTTCTGCGGTTACTTCCTCAGTTGCCCAATCTATATCACTTGTAAAAATTATCATAAGTCTAATATATCTGCATCCCAAATAATTACTTTTTTGTCATTGATAACAGTAAAAGCACCAGGATAAGGTTTTGTTTGTGCTTTAATAAAATTTTTTATTTTTTCTTTGTCCCAACTCCAATCTATCAAGCCATCTTTTGGGCTTCTTTTGGGAAATAAAGTTGCCTTAGTATGGTCTTGTGGCATTTTAGCATTTGTTCCATTGGCAATTAAAGGCAAATTTTTTAATAAAACCTCGATACTTGCTTTTTGGGTTTTTTCCAAAATATCTTTTATGGTATCATTTTCGTCTATTGCAAATTTTTCTTGTGCAATAATATCACCTTCATCAACACCTTTCTCAAAATAAAAAAACGAAATACCTGTTTCTTTTTCGCCATTTATCATAGCCCACACAAGCGGAGCATTGCCTCTATATTTTGGCAACAATGAGGCGTGAATACCTGCACTTCCTTTTGGCACTTGTGCCAACATATATAAAGGTATCATATAATACCAACCTATGGCAAGCAAAAAATCAGGTTTTAGGTTAATAAAATCTTGTTCAAAAGTTTTGATATTTTGATTGACTTCAAAAACAGGAATGTTGTATGCTTTGCCCAAAGTATGAAAATCTTTGTGCAAATAATTTTTGACAGGCTTATCAGGGGAATATGATATATTAAATTCTTGTGGAATAGTAAAAATACCTACTACCTCAAAACCTGCTTTTATAATTGCCTCACAGCAATTATACCCCAATTCAGATGCACCAAAAAAGACAATTTTCATTTTGTGTTTTAATTTATTTTATCTAAAAAGCATTTATAAGTTCTTTTATTTCAGTTCTTGAAAAATAATTATCAGTATCAAACATATAATTATCATTTTCTTCATCAAAAATAGTTTTAATTTGTTTAATTATCATATTTTGCAATAAAATTTCAATATCATTTTTTTGATTTTTTAAGTCAATAACATCAAAATCTTCACTTTTTATATCAAGTTCCTTTTGAATATCTAATTTTTCAGGTTTTCCGTGAATATTTTCCAGATTGCTATCTTTTTCAACCATTATTTTATACAACTTATTCAATCTAATAAATTCAATTTCTTTAAATTCAAAGTATTCTTGAATAGTTTTTAGCATCATAAAGTTTTTATAATCATTGGTTTGTTTGGCGATATATTCATGTACCCATTTTTGATTAAGGTTTGATTGAATAAATCCACATACAAAACCTATTTTATAACCTTCTTCTTTGTGTTCTCTTTCGTCTTTTTTGAGTGATTTTATGGCTGATTTTATGGTTTCTTCCAAATCAATTACTAATTTTTGTTCATCAATAATGACAAAATCATATTGAGGATAGTCTTCTTTTGCGTTTTCTGTCCAATCTCTGAACATTTGAAAAGCATTCTTTATAATTTTTTCTTTAAGTTTTTGGTTTATTTTCATAAAACTTTCAATTTTAATCCTTACAATATTTATACTTCACAGCCTGCAAAATTACATAAATTTGCTTCAAATCTTCCAAATCCAAACTATCAAATTGCTTAGAAACAAAATACTGAAATTGATTTTCGCCTATTTTTTCCACAATAACAAAATACCAATTTCGTCCAATGATGTAACCGCCACGTATAATAGTAGTTTTATTTTTTTCTATTGCTACCAATAATTCACCTAATAACTGAATACGAGGGTCTTTATCTGGTGTTGATGGTTTAAATTCTTGAATAAAAAAGTAAGGTTTTTTTGGGTTTTCTGTACCTGATGCTACCATAAAATCTGTAAAACCTTTAAATTCCACACCATTTAATGTACCTGAAAGGGTAGTATCATACCAATCACTTACAGGTTCAAATACAAAATCAACAAGATTAAGAATAGGAATGATAAATTTTGCTTTTAAATTTTCCTCCATATAGAATGGGACACGTGTTTTATTTTTTTGGATTAAATTCTCAAAAAACAAAATTTCGGTTTCATCTAAATTATAGGGAGTTTCAAACCATTCATTAAATTTTGAATCATTGTATAGTACTTTAATATCAACAATTTCCTCCAAATCAGAAAACTTGATATTAGAAAAATTATAAGATTTTATTTCTTGATTTTCCATATTTTTAAAAGGTATTTTAGTTTTTTAGTCCTTACAATATTTATGCTTCACTGCCTGCAAAATAATATAAATTTGTTTTAAATCCTCCAAATCCAAACTATCAAAACTTTTAGAAACAACATATTCAAATTGATTTTCTGCTATTTTTTCCAAAATGACAAATTTCCAATATTGCCCAATAATATAACCACCACGCATTATGGTAGTTTTGTTTTTTTCTATTGCCACTAATAACTCTGCTAATAATTGAACTTCTGGATCTTTATCAGGCGTAGAAGGCTTAAATTCTTGGATAAAAAAATAAGGTTTTCGTGGATTTTTGGTGCCTGACGCTATCATAATATCTGTAAAGCCTTTTATTTCCACACCATTTACCATTCCTGAGAGAGTAGCATCATACCAATCGTGAAATTTATCTGTGAGAAAATCCACTTGACAAAAAATAGGGCTTAAAAATTTCATCTTTAAGTCTTCTTCCATATAAGAAGATAGGTATAATGTGTGTTTTTTGACAAGTTTTTCTAAAAAAGTAATTTCTTCCTGACTCAAATCATATTCATAATTAAACCAATCATCAAATTTTGCATAATTAAGTTTTGGTGTGATATTTACAAGGTCTTCTATTTCTAAATATTTGATATTAGAAAAATTATAAGATTTTATTTCTTGATTTTCCATATTTTTAAAAGGTTTTTATTTTTAATCCTTACAATATTTATGTTTTACTGCTTGCAAAATAATATAAATTTGTTTTAAATCTTCCAAATCCAAACTATCAAAACTTTTAGAAACAACATATTCAAATTGATTTTCTGCTATTTTTTCCAAAATGACAAATTTCCAATATTGTCCAATAATATAACCACCACGCATTATGGTAGTTTTGTTTTTTTCTATTGCCACTAATAACTCTGCTAATAATTGAACTTCTGGATTTTTGTCAGGAGCAGAAGGTTTAAATTCTTGGATAAAAAAATAAGGTTTTTTGGCTTGGTCTATCCCTGTTGCTACCATAAAATCTGCAAAACCTCTAAATTCTACGCCATTTAATGTGCCTGAAAGTGTGGCATCATACCAATCGCTTACAGGTGCAACCATAAAATCCACAAGATTAAGAATAGGAATAATAAATTTTGCTTTTAAATCTTCTTCCATATAAAAACTCATACGAGTTCTATGTTTTTCAATTAAATGATTGAAAAACACAATATTATCATCCTTTATTTCGTAAGGCGTTTCAAACCATTCATTAAATTTTGAAAGGTCA
>JAAFIN010000116.1 GCA_013297825.1 Cytophagales bacterium | reverse complement strand
AAATAAAAGAAATTTTTAGAAAAATCAAAAAAAAAGATTTTTGAAACTAACAAAACAGATATTTTTCATACTTTTGCAATGCTTGTTTAAACCTATAAGGTTTTTAAAAACCTTATAGGTTTGAAATCCAAATAACCAAATTTTTTAAACTTTTATAAAAAATATTTATGCAAAAAATTTTATTTTTAATGTGGTTTCTCCCCCTTTGGGGTTTGGGAGGCTTCTCTTATGCCCAACAACCTATTCCTGCGTTGCCACAAACAAAACCCATTATTTTAAAAAATGCAGTTATTCACAAAGCAACAGGTGAAGTATTGCAAAATGGGTCTATTCGTTTTGAAAATGGTATTATTACTGAAATTGGCACTAATATAAATGCCAACAATGCAGAAGAAATGGATATGCAAGGACAACATATTTATCCTTCGTTGATTTTGCCTGCGACTACTTTGGGTATTACAGAAGTTGCGAGCCTTCGCCCTACACACGACTATGCAGAAACAGGGCTTTTTAATCCAAATGTAAGGTCATTGGTTGCTTTTAATACAGATTCAGAAATTTCGCCTACATTAAGAAGCAATGGCATTTTATTGGTACAAAGTACGCCAAGAGGTGGATTGATTTCAGGAACTTCATCAGTAATGGAACTGGAAGGTTGGAATTGGGAAGATGCTCAACACACGCCAGATATGGGAATTCATCTTAATTGGATTTCTTCGTATCAAAGAGGTGGATTTTTTTCGCCAGCAGGAAAAGCAGAAAAAAATGAAAAATACCAAGAAATGACTACACTTTTAGAAAAATTCTTTGTTGATGCAAAAATTTATTCATTGAACAAAGATAATTCCGCACCTAAAAACCTCAAAATGGAAGCAATGCGTGGGTTATTTGATGGCTCAAAAACATTATTTATCAATGCAAGTTTTGCAAAAGATATTATTGAAAGTGTGCAGTTTGCCCAAAAACATCAAGTAAAAAAAATCGTCATCATAGGCGGAGAAGATGCACTTTTGGTGAGTGATTTTTTAAAACAAAATAATATTCCTGTGATTTTGGCACGTTTGCATCGTTTGCCTTATCGTCCAGAGGAAGATGTTTGGTTGCCTTACAAATTGCCTTATTTGCTCAAACAACAAGGAATTTTGGTTGGTTTGGCGTATGATGAAAATGATGTAGAACCAATGGGAACACGTAATTTGCCTTTTTTGGCTGGAACTGCATCAGCGTATGGATTGAACAAAGAGGAGGCGCTTATGACGGTTACTGCTAATACTGCAAAAATATTAGGCATACAAGATAAAGTTGGAACTTTGGAAGTAGGAAAACACGCTACTTTGGTGGTTTCAAAAGGTGATATTTTGGATATGCGTACAAGTCAGGTTACACACGCATTTGTAAGGGGCAAAAAACTTGACCTTAATGACAAACAAAAAGAACTTTATCAGAGATACAAAAAGAAATATCAAAAATAAACGCAGGATTTTCAGGATTTAAAGATTAGCAGGATTGAATACAAATTGAATCTTTTAAACTTTTAAACTTTTAAACTTTTTTGAACTTTTAAACTTTTTTTAAACTATGGCAAAATCAGAATGGGTGGAACAACCCGAAAGAGAACAACGCATTGAAGATAATGTATTGGTAGATGCTTATGACAGATATGAGGTAAAAATGGGTTGGGAAACTTATATTGAGGATAATATAACTTTTCCTTTTACTGCAAAAGTAAAAATAGAAACCAAAGACAATACAAAAGAATTGGTTGATGTGGAAGTCATAAAATTTGACGAAAAAAGCGTTTTTCGTGTACAAGTCTGTGAAAAAGGTTCTAACAAGCTATTTTCTGTTACACTTTTAAGTTTGCGAAAAATCAAAGCAGATGAGGAAACACTCCAAGTCATAGAAGATTGGAAATATTGGAAAGATGGTGGGAATAATTTTTGATTTTTTATAAAAAAAGAAAAAAACCACCTTGTCATTCTGTAAGAATCTGGCTGTTTTGCTGTTTTTATGCAGTAAAACAGCTTTTTTTTATAATAAACCAAATTTTAAAAATAGGCATAAATGCCTATTCTATACATATTTTTGTATTTTTATGTATAGCACAGGCATTTATGCCTGGAAACGCCAAATATATCCTTCTACCTAATCCCAATTTTCTATCAAAAGTTTTAATGCTTTTATTTTTATTTCTAATTCGGATTTTCTTGAAGGGTCAGAAACGATTTTAATTGTATATCCTAAACTTTCTATATTGTTTTCAATTTCTTCTTTGTCATCTTCAAGATTTAAAAATGCAGGTGTAATTATCATTTTTAATACTTCAATTTTTTCATTTAAAATCGTTTTTCTTTCTAAATCATTGATGTTTTGTAATTCATAGTGTAACCATTCTACTTGTTGGTTGGTTTCTGTTTCGTTTGTGTTCTTTGGGCTGTAAGTGTCGTATAAAAAATTGTTTGAATAGCCCAAAAGTTTTATAGTTTTTTCTTTTTTATCAAGGTCTTTTTGCGTTTCAATTTTTGATAAAGATTTGATATGAAATTCAGCTAAAAAAAAATATTTTCGTATAAATCTTCTAATTTTTTCATTTTGAACGCCAATAGCAAATTTTGATGCTTCAATTACATTTATTTTTTTTCCTGTTGTTTTTTGTTCATTATGGGCTATTATTGTTAAAAAATATCTTTTTTCTTCTTTAACTTTTTCATATTTTAACCTATCAATTTCATAAGTTACATATATTTTTTCGTTTTCATCAGTCAAAGTTATTAAATATTCTTGCATAGTTTCAATCTCAAAATCAATGTATTTAAGTTTCCTCTTTTCTTTTTCTAAACCTTCTTCTTTTACCTCTTTCATCTGCCATTCCTTCATAAAATCCTCCATAGCAGGGACAAATTCATTGATTTTTTGGAGTTGTTGAATTTCTTTTTGTTGTGCTTGGATAGTATTTTCTAAGGTTTTGAATTTTTCTTCATAAAAAAATCTATCCAAAATAAGCACCGCTTCCACAGGACTTATTCTAAAAAATTCTCTATCAGAATTTGCCACTCTTTGCGTAGCAAAATAAAGATGAATATCTTTTTCGGTTTGGTGGCAATCCTCAAAAAAACGAGTATAAAAAACACGAAAAGGCGTAGGCACGCCTGTTGCTTTGCTAAGTTCATTGGCACGTTCTTGTGGTGTGCGTTGTGTTTTTCCAATTTTTACAAGGTCATTAAAACTTGGATTAGTCAAAACATAAATCCACCCTGCGGATTGACTTTGTTGCATAAAAAAATTTGTAAAAGCATTTAAGCAAAAATACAATTTTATTTTAAAAATTATAAACAAAGCTAAAAATTATGGGTTATTTTTGCTTTTGTTTGGTTTTTTCTATGCGAGAAACAGCCAGATTCTTTCAGAATGACAACGTAATTTTTTCTATTTTTTTACACAAATAATTAAAAAGCTACTCAAACCTTAAACTTTGAACCTTAAACTTTGAACCTTAAACCTTAAACTTCCCCAATGAAACTCCCCTTTCTCTCCCTTTGCATTTTCGCATTAGGGATTTTTTCGCTCAAAGCACAAGACACTTATCAAGTGCCAGCAGAACCTATCAAAGCATTGATAGAAACCACGCCAACGCCTCGCATTAACATTGATAGCAAAGGCAAAAATATGCTTGTGATGCAAACAAGCAGTTATCCAAGCATTGCAGAACTCGCAGAACCTGAACTCAAAATCGCAGGTTTGCGACTTAATCCTCGCAATAATGGACAAAGTAGAATAGGTTACATCAAAAACCTTATCATCAAAGATATTCAAACAGGACAAGAACGTACCATTACAGGATTGCCAAATAATCCATTGATGAATGGCGTAAGTTGGTCACCTGACGAAACAAAAATCTCTTTTTGTGTATTTGAGGAAACAAAAATTTTGTTGTATGTAGCAGATTTAAAAACCGCACAAGCCCGCAAAATATCAGATATGCCTCTTAATGCGTCTTTGGTTGGAAATCCAACAGGTTGGGTTTCAGATAGCAAACATATTTTGTTTTTGGCGGTTGCAGAAAATCGTGGTGAAGTTCCCAATGCCAACGCAGTACCAGCAGGGGCAATTATTCAAGAAAATTTAGGTAAAAAATCGCCTTCACGTACTTACCAAGATTTATTAAAAAGTCCAACAGACGAAAAAATATTTGAATATTACGCCCAATCAAACCTTTATAAAATAAACATTGAAACCAACCAAACCCAAAAACTCACAGAAAAAGGTTTGATACAAGGTTTTTCTACTTCTCCAGATGGAAAATATATTCTTTTGCAACAAAAACACCGCCCTTATTCTTATTTATTGCCTTTTGGATTTTTTCCAACCAAAATAGATATTTTGGATTTGCAAAATGGAAATGTAGTAAAAGAATTGATTGATTTGCCTTTGATTGATAATGTTCCCACAGGATTTGATGCCACACGACAAGGACAACGCAATCACACTTGGCGAAATGATGCACCTGCTACATTATTTTGGGTAGAAGCACAAGACGAAGGAAATCCTAAAAAAGAAGTTCCCATCAGAGATAAAGCATTTTTGTTAAATGCACCTTTCAATGGACAAGCAGAGGAGTTTTTTGCTACAAAATTACGTTTTCAAGGCGCTATTTGGGGAAATAACAACCACGCAATTTTTTCAGAAGGTTGGTGGGGAACTCGCAAAGAAATTACTACACACATTAACCCAAGCACCAAAAAAACAACCGTACTTTTTGACCGCAATTCAGAAGATACTTACACAGCACCAGGTTCGCCTGAAACTTCACGCAACCAATATGGAAGATTTGTGTTAGACATCAAAAATAATAAAGTCCTTATGACAGGCGAAGGTGCATCTGCAGAAGGTGATAGACCTTTTTTAGATGAATTTGATTTAATAACCAAAAAAACCACAAGATTTTGGCGTTCAGAAGGAGCTTTTTATGAAGCTATTGAAACTGTATTGGACAGGGACAAACAAATTGTAATCACAAGCAGGGAAAGCGTAAATGAAAATGCAAATTATTACATTCGCAACATCAAAACCAAAAAATTACAACCTCTTACAGCATTTCCGCACCCTTATCCACAAATGAAAGCAGTTAAAAAAGAATTGCTAAAATACAAACGTGCTGATGGTGTAGAATTAACCGCTACTTTGTACCTTCCACCAAATTATAAAAAAGAAAATGGTGCTTTGCCTACGCTTATGGAAGCATATCCTGCTGAATTTAAAAGCAAAGCAACTGCAGGACAAGTGAGTGGCTCACCGCATAGATTTACATATATAAATTGGGGTTCGCCTGTTTTTTGGGCATTACAAGGATATGCAGTAATGGAAAATACCGCAATTCCGATAGTTGGCGAGGACAAAAAAGAGCCAAATGATACTTATATTGAGCAACTTGTAGCAGGTGCAAAAGCAGGTATTGACGAAGGTGTGCGTTTGGGTGTGGTTGATGCCAATCGTGTGGGCGTAATGGGACATTCTTATGGAGCATTTATGACTGCAAATTTATTGACACATAGCAATTTGTTCAAAGCTGGTATTGCGAGAAGTGGAGCATACAATCGTACTTTAACGCCTTTTGGTTTTCAAGCGGAAGAACGCACTTATTGGCAAGCTCCAGAAACTTACAACAAAATGGCACCTTTCAATTATGCAGACAAAATCAAAACACCTATTTTGTTAATTCACGGAGAAGCTGACAACAATCAAGGTACTTTTCCAATGCAAAGCGAAAGATATTACAATGCCATAAAAGGACACGGAGGAATAGCCCGTTATGTGGTGTTGCCTTATGAAAGTCACGGTTACAGAGCAAAAGAATCTATTTTGCATATGCTTTGGGAGATGGACAGATGGCTTGAAAAATATGTGAAAAATGCAGGGAAATAATTGATTTTCTTCAAAAAAATGGTCAGAATCGTAGTTTACGAAGGTCTGACCATTTTTTTATTTGATAAAAAATAAAAAAATTTTAAGGGAAAATAAATATTTCAAAAACAAAATCTTCATAAATTTATTTATTTTTATGCTAACCATTTGCATAAACATAAATATTTTTTTCCATAAAATCAACTAATTTTTTAGTTGTTTTATTTATTGTTTCAAAAAACAAAAAAGCCATTTTTTCATAATTTTTTTTTAAACCATACACTTTGGAATAAGATTAAAATAATTTCATCTTTTTTATTGGGGATTTAAGCACGCAGATAACACAGATTAAAACGGTTTTTTTGAACAGCCAGATTCTTTCAGAATGACAAAAGTTTTTGGCTGTTTCATTTATCATTTACCATTCATCATTAAAACGTCAACAATGTAAATCGGTCTATTTTTCACATTTTCAAAAATTTTACCAATGTAAAGCCCCAAAATCCCCAACGTCATCATTATCAATCCTGAAAAAAACCAAATTGAAATAATCAAACTTGCATAACCTTCTACCTTAATAATGCCCAGTAAATAACGCACAAATAACACAATCGCAAACAAAAACGAAAAAAACGAAATACTTAAACCTAATTTTACAATCATTCTAAGCGGTTTATCCGAATACGCAAGGATAATGTCAAGTGCCAAATTCACGCGTTTTTTGAAATTATAACTGCTTTTTCCCTCTGCACGTTGGGCGTGTGTAACGTGTATGTGTGTGGTACGAAAACCAATCCATTTGACCATTACAGGAAAAACACGCATACTTTCACGCATTTCACATATTACTTTAATTACTTTTTGGTGATAAATTCCAAAATTCGCAACACTTGGGTCGTATTTTACGCCTGTGAGATACGAAAGTATTTGATAAAAAAACCAGGAAAATATTTTTTTAAAAAAATTATCTTGGCGTTCATATCTTTGTGCCAAAACCACATCAAAACCTTCTTGTGCTTTGTGATAAAGGTTAGGAATTTCCTCTGGTCTATCTTGCAAATCACAATCCATTACCACAATCCACTCGCCTTGTGCGTGGTCAAGTCCTGCGGTAATGGCACAATGTTGCCCAAAATTACGACTTAATTTTATGCCTTTTATTCTGTGGTCTTTTTTGCAATTTTCTTCTATTTTTTGCCAAGAATTATCAGGTGAGCCATCTTCTACCAATATTATCTCAAAATTTTGCGTAATATTTGATACATTTTTTATAATTTGATGCACCAAATCATCTACAATTTTTTCAGCTTGATAAACAGGAGAAACGATGGAAAGCATTTTTTAATGGTGAATGGTAAATGTTGAATGGTAAATGAAACAGCCAAAGTCTGAAGCAGGATTTTCAGGATTTGAGGATTAGCAGGATTTTATGAAACTTTAAACCTTAAACTTTGAACTTTTTAATTTTTCACCACCTTTTTCGTCAAAAAATTTCCTTTTCCAAAATCCATTTTTATCAAATAAACACCACTTGGGAGATTTACTAAGTTGATTTTCAAAGGATTTTCATTTGAAAAATTTTCTAAATTTTTTGCTAAAATTTCTTTTGAAATAATACTTTTTTCTCTGCCTTCCAAATCCAAAATTCTAATTTCTTTGAGATTATTTTTAAAAAATTCTTCAAAATCATTTTTATAATTGGTTGAAAAAACATTATTTTCTGATATTTTTACAAAACATTCGTCTTTGGCAGGATTAGGAAACAAAATAATATTTTCTTGTAAAGCATTATTTTTATTGGTGGTAAAAATATTTTCCAAAGGTGTAAGATTATCTTTTGAAAAAATAGGGCGAATCATCAATGCACCTTTTTGTGTGGCATCTGGTTGCCAAGTTTGCCAAAGATTGCCTGTATTAAAAAATATCTCACCTGTTGCATCACTGTTCATATCATAACCTACTGTAATTCGGTCATTGGTGGTCTGTTCCCAACCTATATAAAAAATGCCTCGTGGCAAACGAAGTTGCGGAAAACGAAAAGTTGAGGTAAAAATACGTTTCAAGGAATCCACACTTAATAATTGATTTCTCAAATTAGGATAACGCACAGGAACATTTACTTTATAAATAATGGAATCTTTATTGATGCCATTTGTAGGGTCAAAAAGTTGTTGCCAAACCACAAAATTCACGCTTAAATTGGAAAGGTCTTTTTCAAATTTGGTCAAATGCACACGAATATCTGTAAGCGTGTCAGGTTTTTCTAAAAAAAATCTTACTGCACATTTCCCAAAACGTTGATTCACACCTGCACCATATTCTGCTGTGCCATCATCATACGCAAAAAAATCTGTAATATACGTTGTATTGCGTGTAATGTCATTTCTACGCAAATCAATGCCTTGAATTGTGGTTGAATTATCACCTGAATTTACCAAAAATTGCGATTCAATAATCATTTTTTTGTTAAGAGGCAATGCACTAAGGTTGGTATTAGCGGTAATTTCAAATTGTTGGGCATTTCCTGCCAAAATAAAAGGTGATGTACTCGCAAAAAAACCCAAATTCAACCCTGAAATTATTTCTTTTGCGGTTGCATTGTAACTTGGCACATCAAATCCTACGCCACTAAAATTATTGATAGCACTTGTAAATTTATCAGCCAAATAAACAGTAGGATTTAGCCAAAAATGTGGTGCAGGCATTGCAGAATACTTTTTTAGCCAACCTGTTGCTGGTTTTGTGGTCGCAATTTCTTCCACATAAATATCTTGGGAACTGCGATTTTTGTTCATATAAATATAATCTACATTCCACACATCATACATTCCTGATTGCCTTCCATACGCCTGAAAACGAAATTGGAAAGCATTATGAAAATATTTGCTTTGTCTAATGGGAATCATAACCTGCGTATAATCTGTATTGCGTTGTCCGCCTGTTTGCGACCACAACCTTGTCCAATTACCCAAATTATCTTTGCCTTGTATGACCAAAGAATCCACTACATCAGGCATTTCGCCCAAGCCTGCTTTTTGGTAATAAAAACTCAAATAAACAGAATCCGCAGGCGTGAGAGCTGACATATTGATAAGAAAACTTTGCAACACATCAGTGAGTCCTATTGCATCACTTACAACCGTAGAAAAATTATAAGGTTGTCCTTGTTCATTCAAACCATCAAAAGTTGCCATTCCAAGCGAAGGATTATTTATACCAAAATATTGATTGATATAAGTTCCGCCATTTTTTTCCCAAATTGTGGTATCAGCCACGCCTTGATACAAAGAAAAATCCTCAAAAAAAGGCAACTGCAAAGCAGGTTTTCCCATATAAATTATATTATTTGGGGAAGTATTTTTTTTGTAAAAAGTTTGGTTTGGAGAAATTAAAAATTGTGCATTTACAAAAGAATTAAAATTTTGTAGGAAAAAAATGCACAAAAAAAGTGGAAAATAAAGAAAATTATTATTTTTTTTTGAGATTATATTGTTCATTTGATTATAAAATTATGGTTGTAAATTTTTTTCAAAAATACAAAAAAAAAGCTACCATAACCAAACTAAAATAGTTTTTCTAAGAATTTTCAACTTTTGGAGGGTTTGAAACCCTCCAAAAGTTTTAGTTGCCTGCTATACCGAATTATATTTTTTGTATTTTTTTAAAAAAATTATAAAAAAATTTATCAAAATTATTTTTTTAACGTTATTTTTGCAAAACAGAAAAATAAAAATATTGAATTTTCTTAAAAAAAATCCTTTTATTTATATTTTTCAATCTTAAAAAGATTAAATATCTTTTCTTTAAAAAATTTTTCATTTTATTTTAAATTGCTTGAATAAGAACAACAATAACAACAATCAAAGACGTGGCGGACGACAAGAAGAACCCTATCGTATCAACCACCACATTAAAGTTCCCGAAATACGACTTGTAGGCGAAAACGTAGTACAAGGCGTATATACCGTCCAACAAGGCATAGCTTTTGCCAAAGAACAACAACTGGATTTGGTGGAAATTAGCCCAAAAGCAGAACCACCTGTTTGCAAAATCATTGATTATTCTAAGTTCAAATACGAACAAAAAAGAAAACTCAAAGAAAGTAAAGCAAATGCTCAAAAAGCAGTGATGAAAGAAATTCGTTTTGGTCCTACAACTGATGACCACGATTTTGAATTTAAACTTAATCACGCAAAAAATTTCTTACAGGAAGGCTCAAAAGTGCGTGCTTATGTGCAGTTTGTAGGACGTGCTATCGTGTATAAAGAACGTGGCGAAAAACTCTTACTTAATTTTGCTCAAAAACTTGAAGAAGTTGGTAAAGTAGAACAAATGCCTGTTCTTGAAGGAAAACGTATGTTCATTATGATAAATCCTAAAGCATCTGCTGTAAGTAAAAAAGACAAAGATGAACAACGTGAAAAAGAAAAAATTGAAAAGGACAAAGAAGAAAAAGAAAAAATTGAACAACTAAAAGCAATGCAGGAACAAGGCTCTGAAACACAAAACCAAACAGAAAATACTGAAATGGTAGAAAATGCTGAACCAGAACCTAAAAAACTTACTGCAAAAGAAAAACAAGAACTTAACAAACTCAAAAAGAAAAATCAAGCAAATAATTCTAATGAATTTGATGTGAACAAAATATAATTTTTCCAAAAAAAATAAAAAAAACTTACTAAATTCAAAGATTTGGTAAGTTTTTTTGTTTTTTTTAGGAGTGATGAAGGGAATGGTTGGATTTTAATTTGATTTTATGAATGAAGAATACTATTTAAATAATATAAATCACAGTCACTATTTTTCCAATCTAATGTCCAATCACTTTTACATAAAAAACAAAATCTATTTTCATAAGTAAAATTGTATGTGAGTGTCGCAATAAATAAATCACTTTTTAAAACTTTTTCAGTTATTTTATCCAATATTGTTTCAAAATTCTGACAAACAAACTCTCCATAAAAGAAATCTGCCCCACCTTCAATAATTTGCCCCCAAGTTCCCTTTTCAGCAGGTACAAAATCTATTGCAAAAAAATCACCTGAATCCATTGGATTAGTAAAAATTAACCAATTTTTGTGATAATAATAAGGTTGTACTATCTCTTTATAAGGTGAGAATTCATCTCTCTCAAATGAATTATCTTGAAATTCTACAGATTCTTTTAAAATAGCCATAACACTTATAAATTCTTCTGTTACAGACATACAAAATCCATCAGTAATTTTATAAAAATCTTTAAATGCTTTTGGCATTGGGTTTTCAAAATGTTGTTCTAAAAGAGCCAACGCTTCATCAGTACAAGGAGGATTTAGGTGAAATGGATATTCAGGTAATTTTGCATACATTGCTTCAAAAAAGTTTTTTACTGATGGGTGGAGATTTTCATCTTCCAAATAAGCAGGTTTTGGATAAAATTTTCTTTCTAAAGCATCTTCCAACACAAAATCAGGGAATTTTCTTTCAAAATGATATAATTCCACACCTTTTGTAGCTGGAGGTATGTTTATAAAATCATTCACACTTTCAACAAGCGAAAGTTTATTTGGGTTTTCTTTTTGCCATTTTGCTTTTATTTGTTTTTTACAACTTTCAAGTAATGCATCTTTTAGTTTATAATGACGAGAAAAATACAAAAGTTCTTGAACAAGCAATTCTTCTATTTGTTGAATGTTGTAATTTTCATTTACCAACCCAAAACAATAATTTTCCAATCTGTTATATATTTGGTTATATTGATTTGGGTCAAAATTATCATATGCTTGTTTGATTTCTATTGATTTTCTGCAATTTTCAAGCAACTGATATTTTACACCATTAGATAAAATATGCTCAATGGGAGAAAGGGCATTTTCTATTTGTTTAATAGTGTAACCTTTACTGACCAAATCAAGGCAAAAATCTTCAACTTTGTCATAAATAAGTATTTTTCGCATAGTTATTTTGGATTTTATGTAAATTTTAAACAAAAATAATAATAATTTTTCACAAAACACAAAATTAACATCAAATTACTATCAAATTATTTATTTTTCATTTTTAAAATTCACAATTATTAAAAAAAAATTTTATTTTGGCAAAAAAATTTTAACTTTGCATTGCAAATAACAATCCTAAAAAAATATTTGCTTTTATGCAATCACTTGCAGACAAAATTCTCTTTGAAGCCCTCACATACGATGACGTGCTTCTTCTCCCTGATTATTCAGATGTCTTGCCTAAAGACGTGAATACAGTTACCCAACTCACCAAAAAAATTTCGCTTAATATTCCCTTTTTATCTGCGTCTATGGACACCGTTACAGAGGCAGATATGGCTATTGCGATGGCAAGAGAGGGCGGAATGGGCATTATTCACAAAAATATGAGCGTAGAACGCCAAGCTGAACAAGTGCGTAAAGTAAAAAGGTCGCAAAGTGGAATGATTTTAGACCCTATCACACTTCCAATTACCGCCACGCTCAAAGAAGCACGTTTTATTATGCAGGACAACAAAATAGGAGGCATACCTATTACCAACGAAAAAGGCGAATTGGTTGGAATTTTGACAAATAGAGATTTACGTTTTCAAAAAAATGATGGACTTTCTGTAAGCGAAGCAATGACCAAAGATAATTTGGTAACCGCTCCAGAAGGTTTAGACCTTTCCAAAGCAGAAGAAATACTACAAGAATATCGCATTGAAAAATTACCTATTGTCAATGCTCAACGCAAATTGGTTGGGCTTATCACTTACAAGGATATTCTCAAAAAGAAAGATATGCCTTTTGCGTGTAAGGACGAATTTGGTCGTTTGCGAGTAGGTGCTGCAGTAGGTAATACGCCTGACCTTATGACAAGAGTAGAGGCATTGCTCAAATCTGGGGCTGATATTATTAGTATTGACACCGCACACGGACATTCAAAAGGCGTTCTTGATGCAGTCAAAAACCTAAAATCTACTTTTCCTAATATCCAACTCATTGCAGGCAATGTAGCTACCGCCAAAGGTGCTTTAGCACTCGCAGAAGCTGGTGCTGATGCGGTAAAAGTAGGCGTAGGCCCTGGTAGCATTTGCACCACAAGAATTATTGCAGGAATTGGTGTTCCACAATTTTCTGCGGTTTGGGAAGCCTCACAAGCACTTTTGGGCAAAAATATTCCTGTAATAGCTGATGGAGGCATACGTTTTTCTGGTGATATTGTAAAAGCTATCGCAGGTGGAGCGTCTTGTATTATGGCAGGTTCATTGTTTGCTGGCACAGAAGAAGCTCCTGGTGAAGTGCTTTTGTATGAAGGCAGAAAATATAAGGGTTATAGAGGAATGGGGTCATTGGAAGCAATGGAAGCAGGCTCAAAAGACCGATATTTTCAAGAATCTCAAACTGATGCCAAAAAATTTGTGCCTGAGGGCATTGTTGGGCGTGTGCCTTACAAAGGTTTTGTATCTGAAATAATTTATCAAATGATAGGCGGACTAAAAGCTGGTATGGGTTATTGTGGTGCAAAAGACATTGCAGAACTTCAACAAGCCAAATTTGTAAAAATCACTTCCGCAGGTATGCGTGAAAGCCACCCTCACGATGTTCAAATTGTAAAAGAAGCACCAAATTATTCAAGATAAAAAGGTTTAAGGTAATATGCTCAAAAGTTCAAAAAAGTGGCTCAAAAATTCAATTTAAAAAATATATAATACATTGATAATCAATGTATTACAAAAAAATAGAATTTAAAAATTGGGTCAAAAATTTACTATTCTGAGCATATTACCTTTCAGGGTTTTATAATTTTATTTCTTTTTCTTAGTCTGCAAAAATAAAAGAAAACAACAAAAAACTACAACCTACTAAATATTTAGTTCATAATGCACAAAAAAAAATAAGACTTGCAAAATTTTCAAAACTTTAAGATATTTTTTTAAGATAATTTTTAAGATTTTCTTTAAGATATTTTTTTTGAAAAACTTTTTTTTAATGCAAAAATTTTTTTGAAAAAATAAATTTAAAAAATAAAATAAAAGTTAAAATAAATCTGAAAATATCTTAAAGATTTATGATGTAAATTAGTGTTCAATAAACGTTAAAATGTCTGACATTATCATTTATTTTCGTTTAAACCTATAAGGTTTTAAAAACCTTATAGGTTTAGACAACCGACAAATTAATATTTATTGAACATTAGACATATTCTAAGATTGTTTGATTGTCTGACTATTTTTCTGCAAGTTCGCCTTTTGGGCGTGTGCGGTTGCAAACCGCAATGCCTAAGCATTGAAGCCTAAAGACTTCAATGAACACACTTTTTTATAGGATTTTTAGGAACACTTAGAAGAACTGGGTTTTTTTTACGCATTATTTTCTTCCTTACACCCTTGGACTGAAGTCTTGCACCAAATCACTTTTTTTTATTTAGTGTGGAAGACTTGGACTAATTGGGGTCTTACACCAATGCACTTTTTTTTTATTTAGTGTGGAAGACTTGGACTAATTGGGGGTTTCCTAAAATTACATTAATTGTTAATCATATAGATAATTTAGTACCAATTACAATAAAAAATGGTACAGAACAATAATATATTATGCATAAAAACACATTTGATAAATTAACTTATTATGCTAAGGTAACATTATTCCTTATTGGTGCTTGTAAATCCTTAAAAATACTCAAGAATAAATATGCTATTTTTGGGGATTTTGACAAAGATTTAGGGCAAAAAACTTATGAGTGGATATTATCAGCATTAAATAAAACCTTTTGTTGGCTTGAAATACAAAATATTCATGGTAAATATTTTGAGGAAAATATACATGAGATATCTGTAGATTACATGGGATACTATCATGAAAAATATCAATTCAAAGAATATCATGCCTTAAATTGTTGCTACCATACAATAGCATTTTCTTGTTTGGCGATGATAGAATATGATAAACAACAAGGACTTTGTGATATTCATTATTTTCCATCATCTTTACAAGAATATCCCAAACGAATAGATGAATGTTTACTATCTGCCCAACAAGCCTCAGACAATCCTCAATTAGAAAAAGAATGGCAGGAAAAGGTGATAGCACGTTTATTACAAGACCATTACACAGATAATCCAGAGGAATTTGGAAAGCCTATCGCTAGGGAGTATATAGAAGAACTTTTAGGAGAGAAGTTGCCTTTTTAAATTCTTTTCTCCGTTGTTGGTGTTAGAAAAATGCTTTTACAACTGCAAAAATAGCACAAAAACCCTTATAAAAACCCAATGCTTTTATAATT
>JAAFIN010000115.1 GCA_013297825.1 Cytophagales bacterium | reverse complement strand
AAAAATCAATCTAAAAACATAATTAAAAAATATGACAAAAATAGCCCAACTTCTTCAAAACATAGAAAAACCTGTTTTTTCATTTGAAATATTGCCACCACTCAAAGGTCATGGCATTGATGAATTGTTTAAGGCGATAGACCCTTTGATGGAATTTAATCCTTCGTTTATAGATGTTACATATCACAGAGAGGAATATGTCTATAAAAATCGTGGAAATGGTCTTTTGGAACGACACACCACACGCAAACGTCCTGGTACTGTTGGGATATGCGCAGCGATTATTAACAGATTTAAAGTTGATGCAATTCCGCACTTGATTTGTGGCGGTTTTAGCAAAGAAGAAACTGAAAATGCTCTGATTGACCTTGATTTTTTGGGCATTGACAATGTGCTTGTATTAAGAGGTGATGCCATCAAAAGCGAAGGAACATTTATTCCTGACCCAAATGGACATCATTATGCACTTGATTTGCTCAAACAAGTCGTAAATATGAACAATGGCAAATACCTTGACGAAGAACTCAATCCTTCTGCAAATACGAATTTTTGTATTGGCATTGCGGGTTATCCAGAAAAGCATTTTGAAGCTCCAAATTTTCAAAAAGATATGGAATATCTCAAAAAGAAAGTAGAAGCAGGTGCGGAATACATTGTTACGCAGATGTTTTTTAATAATCAAAAATATTTTGATTTTGTGAAAGCGTGTAGAGAAATGGACATCAATGTTCCTATTATTCCAGGATTAAAACCACTTACTACTGCCAAACAACTTACGATTTTGCCAAGTATTTTTCATATTGATTTGCCTGAAGCGTTGGTAAGTGCAGTAGAAAAATGCAAAAATAACCAACAAGTTGCACAAGTAGGTATAGAGTGGGGCATTCAACAATCCAAAGAACTTTTGAAATTTGGTGTGCCTTGTTTGCATTATTATTCTATGAGTAAATCAGAAGCAGTGCAAAGTATTGCGAAAGCGGTGTTTTAATGGGGAATTAGGAATTAAGAATTAAGAATTTTTACAAAAAAAAATTTTCAAATGTAACATTTGAAATAAGCATCAATACTAAAATAGTTTATATTATGGGTTTTCAACTCTTGGAGGGTTTTAAACCCTCCAAGAGTTTTAGAAGCATTTTTTTATAAAAATTACTTCTTTGAATAACATAAACTAAATAAGTATGATTACTTAAGTAGGTGTAAATTTGTATTTTTCATTTGTGTTTATTATGCAAAAATATGTATAGAACAGGCATTTATGCCTGTTACTGTTACAAAAAAAAGATTTTTCAAATGCAACATTTGAAAAATCTTTTTTTATGGCTGTTTCATTTATCATTCAACATTTATCATTGAACATTTATCATTCAGATTTCTTTTTCTTCCAAAACATTTCTATCAAAGGTGGCACTACTGAAAGTCCTACAATAAATAGCATTACCAAAGTAAGATTTTCTTTGATGAGTTTAATTTGTCCCAAAAAATAACCCAAAAATACAAAAAGTACCACCCAAACCACACCACCAACTACATTGTATGTAAGAAATTTGCTGTATGACATTTTGCCAACACCAGCCACAAATGGTGCAAAAGTGCGAACTATCGGAATAAAACGAGCCAAAATAATTGTTCTACCACCGTGTTTTTCATAAAATGCTTGTGTTTTTTCTAAATATTCACGTTTGAGCCATTTGTATTCTCGTTCAAAAACTGCTTTTCCTATCCATCTGCCTATTCCATAATTAACGGTGTCGCCCAATATCGCAGCAATGATTAACAAACCAATGACCAGAAAAATATCTAATTGTCCTGTTCCTGCAAACATTCCAACCGCAAACAAAAGCGAATCACCAGGCAAAAAAGGCATTACAATGACACCTGTTTCTACGAAAATGATTAAAAATAAAATCAAATATACCAATGTTCCATAATCTCGTATCATCACTGCGAGATATTTGTCCAAATGCAAAAAGAAATCTAAAAGTTCTAACATTAAAAAGTTTAAGGTTTAAAGTTTAAGGTTTAAAGTTCAAAGTTCAAGGTTTAAAGTTTAAGATTTATTTATTAAAATAAATTACTTGTTTAGTAAAGTTTAAAGTTTATTTATTAAAATAAATTACTTATTTAGTAAAGTTTAAAGTTTATTTAGTAAAATAAATTACTTATTTAGTAAAGTTTAAGATTTATTTAGTAAAATAAATTACTTATTTAGTAAAGTTTAATGTTTATTTATTAAAATAAATTACTTGTTTAGTAAAGTTTAATGTTTATTTATTAAAATAAAATACTTATTTAGTAAATTTTAAAGTTTATTTATTAAAATAAAATACTTATTTAGTAAATTTTAAAGTTTATTTATTAAAATAAAATACTTGTTTAGTAAAGTTTAAGACTTATTTAGTAAAATAAATTACTTGTTTAGTAAAGTTTAAGGTTTATTTATTAAAATAAAATACTTGTTTAGTAAAGTTTAATATTTATTTATTAAAATAAAATACTTATTTAGTAAATTTTAAAGTTTATTTATTAAAATAAATATGTTATTTAGTAAAGTTTAATACTTGTTTAGTAAAATATTGATGTTATTTACTAAACTTTAAACCTTAAACTTTGAACTTTAAACCTTAAACTTTTTCTTTTATCGCCAACTGCCCACAAGCTGCATCAATATCTTTACCTCTACTACGTCTTACGTGGACATTTACATTTCGTTTTTCCAAATATCTTTGAAAATGATATAAATTTTCTTCGGAAGTGTTTTTATAATCAGCTTCTTGAATAGGATTGTATTCTATGATATTGACTTTACAAGGAATGTTTTTGGTAAATTGATATAATTCTTGTGCATCTTGTTGGGTATCATTTACATTTTCAAAAACAATATATTCGTAAGTAACAGGATTTTTGGTTTCTTGATAATAAAATTTCAAAGCATCTGCAAGATTTTCAAGTGTATTGGTTTCGTTGATGGGCATTATTTCGTTGCGTTTGGTGTCATTGGCAGCGTGCAGAGAAAGTGCAAGATTGAATTTTACTTTGTCCTCGCCTAATTTCATAATCATTTTGGCAACACCAGCAGTTGATACTGTAATGCGTTTGTAAGACATATTCAAACCTTCTGGCGAAGTAATCAATTCAACGCTTTTAAGTACATTGGCATAATTAAGCAAAGGCTCACCCATTCCCATATACACAATATTGGTCAAAGGAACGTTATAATGCGTTTTTGCCAATTCATCTATTAACACAACTTGGTCGTAAATTTCAGCAGGCAAAAGATTGCGTTTGCGTGTCATATAACCCGTAGCACAAAACTTACACGTAAGCGAACACCCAACTTGTGAGGACACACAAGCGGTCATACGGTCATCAGCAGGAATGAGTACGCCTTCCACAAGATTGCCATCAGCAAGGCGAAACCCTACTTTTATCGTTCCGTCTTGGCTTACTTGCTTGGTGTGAATAGTTACCACACCAAATGTAAAATGTTCTTGCAAAAGGTTTTTTAGATTGACAGAAATATTAGTCATTTCCTCAAAACTTTTGGCAGATTTTTTCCAAAGCCAATCTAAAATTTGTGTAGCACGAAAAGGTTTTTCTCCTTGTGTTTTCAAAAATTCTTGTAATTCTGGCAAAGTAATTTGACGAATGTCTTTTTTCATTTTTCTAAAATATTGAAACAAAATAAAATTTTGCAAAAATAGGTGTTTTTTTGTTTTAATTTATTATTTTTTGTAAGTTTTGTTGAAACACTTTATTTTTTTGAAATTAAAAAAAAATAAACCAAAAAAAAGCACCTTGAAAAACTAAATTTTCAAGGTGCTTTTTTTATTTTAAAATAAATCAAAACCGTTCTAAAATATCCTCTGCATATTCTAAGACATCTACCAAATTGTCATAATATGAACATTTCTCTACTTTAAATAGATTTTTTCGCAAGGTACTGATAAGTTTATGGCTTTGATATTTTTTAGCAAGATGCTCTGCTTCTCCTATTATGTTTGCCAAAAATTTACCATCATAGTTATTTATAAAAGTTATCATCTCTGAAACATTCATTTTGAAAAAAGATTGAAAAAATATATTTTCTTCTATTGATTCTTCTCGTGGAAAACCATCTATTGCATCCTTCACATCAATATTTAATTCACTTTTTTCAAATTTTTTTATAATTTCTAAAACTTTGTTAAAAAAAACAGGGCTGTAATATTTATCATTCATTTGGTTCAAATAATTTGCAAAAATGCTAAAATGGTCGCTTCTGTTTATGTCTGTTAAAACATCTAATATTGTTTGTTCGTTTGCCAAAGATATTAGTATTTCTAAAATTTCCCTAAATATACGTCTTATAGGGTCTTCCAAATGATAGCGAGCATAATCACTTATTTGATAAATCATTGAATTTATCAAATATTTTAAAACTGATTGATGATAATGTCTTTCGTAATGTATATCAGAATAAGTGCTCATAAAATTTACCAATTTGTGTTTAATTTGTGGTGTTTAATGAATATTTAAAAGCTATTTTTTATGCAAAACAAAGAACCTACTACGCATACGACTTGCGTAGTAAAAAATATTTCTCATTTTAAAAAATAAAAAAAAGCACCTTGAAAAACTAAATTTTCAAGGTGCTTTTTTTAATTTAAACAACAATTTTTTTAAACATCAAGAGCTTTAAGGCTTTCTTTGGAAAGTGGTTTGTTGATGTATTCTTTCACATTGTTGTAGCTTTTTGAGCGTTTTGTATCTTTGATGCTGATAGAAGAAGTAAGCATCACGATTTTACAATGGGATTTTATGGTATCAGAAAGATTATCAAATTCATCTAAGAATTGAAAACCGTCCATCAAAGGCATATCAATATCCAAAAATATAATCTGAGGCAACAAAGAATTATCTTTGCTACTTGTGGCTACTTTTTCAGCATTTTTTAAAAATTCTATTGCACTTTTTCCGCCTGTATGGGTAAAAATATGATTACAAATACCTGCGTTTTCAATGACACGTTGATTGATAAGATTGTCTATTTCGTTGTCATCTATCAACATTACTGCGTTGTATTTTATTTGGCTCATGGTAATAAGGCGGTGTTTTTAAATGAGTTTTTGATTTAAAGTATGTAATTTTGGTATTTTTTTTCAAAAAAAAAAATTTTTTTGCAAAAATATAAAAAAAGTTTAAAAAGTTCAAGGTTTAAAGTTTAAAAAGTTCAAGGTTTAAGGTTTAAAGTTCAAGGTTCAAGGTTCAAGGTTTAAAGTTCAAGGTTCAAAGTTCAAGGTTCAATTTATATTTAATCCTGTTAATCTTATAATCCTTAAAATCTTGCTCAAAAAGGCTGTTGGCTGTTTCATTTACCATTCACCATTTACCATTTATTTCCTGTTTTTCTTCCACCAATCGTGAAAAGATTCTTTGGGTAAAGTAGGCATTTCACGTCTTTTGCCCCACGAATTATAAAATATTTGTCTAAAACCCCAATTTTTCCACCTTGCGCCCCATCTATCCACTCTGGCACGCTTACGCATTGTATTTTCCCAAAGTTGAAATGTAAGTTTTTCTGCAAAACCTTGTAAGCCTTTTTCTACACTTTCTTGGCGATTTTTTAATAATAATTGCGGTAAATCAATTTTTACAGGGCAAACCGTTCCACAGGCACCACACAACGAACTTGCATAACTCAAATGTTTGTAATCTTTCATTCCCAACAAATGCGGACTAATTACTGACCCAATAGGGCCACTGTAAGTTGTATGATAACTATGTCCTCCAATATTTTTATAAACAGGACAAACATTCAGACAAGCACCACAACGAATACAAGCCAAAGATTGGCGTTTTTGTTCATCAGCCAATATTTTGGTACGTCCATTGTCCAAAAGAATTACATACATTTCTTCTGTACCATCTGTTTCAAAACTTTGTTTTGCACCTGTATAAACCGTATTATAAATGGTCATACGTTGTCCTGTGCCACTTGTTGCCAAAAGCGACCAAAAAAGGTCTAAATCTTCCAAATTTGGGATAATTTTTTCAATGCCTGCAATCGCAATGTGGATTTTGGGAAAAGTAGCAGAAAGTCGTGCATTTCCTTCATTTTCAGTAATCGCAATTCCACCCACATCAGCAATCAAAAAATTTGCACCTGTGATGCCTACTTCTGCGGTGGTGTATTTGTCCCTAAGATTATTTCTACACGTCATCGCAAGAAATTGCGGATTGTCGGTGTAGGGCATATTTAATTTTTCTTCAAATATTTTTCCTACATCACCCCTACTAAGGTGCATAGCAGGCGTAACAATATGATAAGGTTTTTGTCCTGCAAGCTGTACGATATATTCGCCTAAATCAGTTTCTACATTTTCAATGTGTTTTTCTTCCAAAAATTCATTCAAACCAATTTCTTCGGTAGTCATTGATTTGGATTTTACGACAATTTTTGTGTTGGCTTTTCTTAAAATTTCCCAAATATATTGTTGTGCTTCTTCTTTGGTTTCCGCCCAAAGCACTTTACCGCCTCTACTTTCAAAATTTTCTTCAAATTGCAAGAGATATTTATCCAAATTTTCTAAAACTTGGGTTTTAATATAAGACGCACGACTGCGTGCAAGTTCGTGGTCTTCAAAATTATGCAAACCTCTTGCTACAGCTTGATTGTATTTGTCTATATTGTGGTTAATGGTTTGCCTATGACGCATATCAAAGGCTTTTTTTTCCACATCTTTTTGAAAATTTTGTTGCTCATTCATAATTAAGGAAGCCCCCTAACCCCCAAAGGGGGAACAAAGGCAAATTTGAGGTTTTTTATTTTAATCAATAAAAACTCCCCCTTTGGGGGCTGGGGGGCTTTATTTTTTATACGATTTTCCAATCAATTCCAAAAAATACACTTGACCTCGCCAAAAATTGAGGATTTTGATAAGATTTTTTGCTCTTTGGGTTTCTTTGCCAAAATACGAATAACCTTGCGAAACATTAGGATTTTTGCCTACTAATTTTCTTTCATATCCAAGTGATTCCTGAAAACCATAATATACATTTTCAGTTGTAAAATTATTATTATAACTGCTTTTTTTATTTGTTCCTGTGCGATAAATAAAAGGCTCGCCCTCTACGCCTTCGTGCCAATCACGCAATTCAAAATCGCCATTAGGTTTTTTAATAATCGTATCTACAATGCTAATATGTTGTGGAGCATAACTTTCGTGTCCTCCACGATTTTTGCGGTAATATTGAATAGCAAAATCGCCCCTTTGTGTCAAATCCAAATCAACAGGCAAAAAACCAAGTTCTTCGTGTTGCACTAATATTTGATTTACGTGAATATATTTTGCTTTGAGTTGATAAAGATTTCCTTTTTTCTTTTTTTGTTCTTTTTCTAAAGTTTTTGGTTTTAATGTAATTTGTTCTTGCAAAAAAGTATCAAAAGGCGACATTTTTAATCTTCCCATTACTTGACACCAACCATTTACACAAGTATTTTCTTCTGAATTTTCGTCTGTACTTTCTCCTGCGTAATCGTGATACATATTCAATCCTTCCAATTTTTTGGCAATACTTTTTATGTCTTTGCCAAAATCCGCAGGACGCAATGAATGAAGGTCTTGCAATGCTTGGTCATAATGCCATTTTGCTTGAAAAAGCAAATATTTATGATATTGAAGCATTTGGACACTCATCCACCTCACTGCACTTGGGGAAGAATTGGGCAGTGTTTTTTTTATAAATTTTTGGGTATTGCGTGGAGCTTGTATGATAACCTTAGCATTAGGAGCAATTTGTGTAATTTTTGCTTGTTGAGCAGGCAAAAGATGTGTAGTAAAAGAGAAAATAATTCCCCAAAAGGTACGAAGTAAAATCATAGATAGCAGACTAATTTTAGGATATTTTGCAAAAATATAAAAAACCTAACTTTTTTTATGATTTTTTTTAAGAAAATTTAATGCCTAAGTTAAAAATTAGTTAGAATTTAGTTACAAATTAGTTACTTTTTCTAAACTTTTTTGTATATATTTGCGTACATAAACGAAATAATATACAAGAAAGTTTTTATGAAAACAAAATTTTTAACCATTCTCTTTATTTGTGCATCTTCTTCTTGGTCTTTTGCACAAAATTCATTCAAAGTTGTTGCCCTAAATGGCAAAATTACCAATGCTAAAAATCTTGCAATAAAAATTGGTGAGAATCTTTCGCCTAATGACCAACTCGTGGTAAATGCTGGTGGTTATGTGGGACTTTCATATAGCAAAGGTGGTACTGTCCAAATCAATAAGGCTGGCTCTTATAAAGCAAGTGAATTGGAAAATAACCTTGTAAAATCCAAACAATCTGCTACCCAAAAATACGCAAGCCTTGTGATAGGTGAAGTTGTGAAAAATACTGATGCAGATATGCACAAAAATCCTTACAAATACCAAAAAGTAACAGGGTCAGTAGAAAGAATAGTTAGTTTAAATGGTGATGTAGCTTCCACAATTTCATCTGTGAAATTTAAAAATAAATACGAAATTGCTTTTGATAAAAATGACATAGGCGAAGGTTATGTTACCAAAATCAAAATTATGGACAAAGAAGGCAAATCAACTGAACTTACACCTATTGAAAGCAAAGAAGAATTATTAGTTTTGGATTTTGAAGATAAAAAATTCAAAGATAAAGTTTCTTCTATCACCGTAAATATTGAACAAAAAGAAGGAAAATTCAAACGTGCTGTTAGATTTTCAAGCCCAAAAATAGGTGAAGTTGAAAAAATAACTGCTGAATTTGAAAACTTTAAAAAACAACAAAAAAATACAGAACTTTCTCCTGCTGAAATCAAAATGCAAGAAGGTGCTTTTTGGGAAACTAAAAAATGCCAATTTGAAGCAATGGAGGCATACCAAGAAGCTATGAAAATTGACCAAGAAAATGAAGTTTTTGGTGTAGCGTATGATTCTTTTTTGGTGAGAAATCATTTTAAAAATTAAAGAAAAAGAAATCAGGAATTAGTAGTCAGAAATCAGGCTAAAAAAAAGTCCAAAAATTTCAATGAAATTTTTGGACTTTTTTTTATGAATTATTGGGTAACTTGTTCTTGTTTCCTGACACCTTAATTTCCACACCCAATTTGAGCAACAAGAAAAAACAAATAAAACCATATTTTACTAAGAAAATTGCAATTTCAGTTTGTCCAAAATTATCATAAATCCACCTGGAAAGCCCAACAGAAATGCCCAAACCAATCAAAATACTAATGTGTAAAATAATCTCTTTTTGCCCAAATGTTCCACCAACAATATAAGGATTTTTGGTTGTATAAGTATTTTTGATAAAAATATTGTCAATATAAAGCCACAATTCCCTCAAAAAACAGGCTAAGATTGCGACATTAAAACTCAAATTATCTCCACCAAACAATCGCATAATTTCCATAAAAAGCCTAAAACTATCTTTTTTGTCCAATGACAAACTCAAAAAAACAAAACTTAACAACACAAAAACCAAATAAATAATATTCACAAAAAATTTTCCAAATAATATTTGTCCAATATTTTTTTCGTTTTTATCAAGGCTTTCTATGCGAATATGTGGAGAACTATATCCTGTAATCCCTAAAAATATAATCTGCACAAAATTCTCTGCCCAAAATAAAAAAATAATGGGAAAAATACTCCAATCCAAAAAAATAACACCAATTAAAGCATATATCGTAGAAAAAATACGATAAAAAATTTGGTTATAATTGTTCAAAATGTTTTTCATTTAATTGTCTTTCAAAGGTTAATTTCTGATTTTGTAATGCAAAAAAGGGTTTTTTAGAAATGTGTAAATCCTAATGTGAATTGTTTGACGCTTCACAGGCATAAATGCCTGTGCTATACATAAAAAAAACCATAACAATATGTATAGAATAGACATTTATGCCTATTTTTAAAAGTATCCATTTTGTTTTTTAAATCGTTCCTTATCACAAAAAAAAATCTCTCATTTCTAAAAATAAGAGGTTTTTTTTTATTCATTTTAAAATTCCCCTTTGGGGGTTAGGGGGCTTTTATTTATCATTTATTGCTTTTTCAGCTTCTTCACCCAAATCATCACAATGAAAATCACGATTTTTTTTCATCATAGGTTTTTGTCCGCCTTCACCGCCACCACTTTTGCGTAAAAGGTTGATAATGCGAGCTTTTTCGGTTTGAATTTCTTTTTGTTTCAACAAATCTTTTTCTTTGTCAAAATAAATTGTACCATCAACCATTGTTTTTTCTACTACTGCATAAATAGAAAGCGGATTATCAGTCCAAAGCACAAGGTCAGCATCTTTGCCAATTTTCATACTACCAAGTTTTTCGTCAAGGTGCAATAATTTTGCAGGATTAAGTGTAACCATTTTCCAAGCATCTTCTTCTGAAACATTGCCATATTTTACTGCTTTTGCAGCCTCTTGATTAAGTCTGCGAGCCATTTCAGCATCATCAGAATTGATAGCAGTTACCACACCATTCATATTCAAAAGTGCAGGATTGTAAGGAATGGCATCTTTTACTTCATATTTGTAAGCCCACCAATCCGCAAAACTACTCGCACCAGCACCGTGTTTTGCCATAATATCAGCTACTTTGTAACCTTCCAAAATATGTGTAAAAGTATTGATTTTGAAATTAAATTTTTCTGCAACTTTCATCAACATATTGATTTCGGATTGTACGTAAGAATGGCACGTAATAAAACGTTTTTTCTCCAAAATTTCTAATAAAGTTTCAAGCTCCAAATCTTTTCTTAAAGTTGGGTCTTTTGCGGTTTTACGTTTTTGATATTCTAATGCTCTTGTAAATCCATCAGTCATTACTTGCTCTACGCCCATACGTGTCTGCGGATAACGCTCACGTCCAAAACTTCCCGCATTACTGTTTTTTACATTTTCACCCAAAGCAAATTTAATAAAAGGCACTGCATAAGGTACAAGCAATTTATCAGGATTTTCGCCCCATTTGAATTTAATAATCGCAGATTGCCCACCAATACAATTCGCTGAACCGTGCAGTAGTTGTGCAGTAGTTGTGCCTCCTGCGAGTTGGCGGTACATACTCAAATCCTCTGAATCTACCACGTCCTGCATACGCACCTCTGAGGCAATACTTTGAATTTCATTCACTGAATAAAGACAAATATGTGAATGTTCATCAATAATTCCTGTGGTAAGGTGTTTTCCTGTTGCATCAACAGTTTTAGCACCATTTGCAGAAAGATTTTTGCCTATTTGGGCGATTTTTCCATTTTGAACAAGTACGTCAGTTTCTTTCAAAACGCCTTCTTTTTCATTTGTCCAAACAGTTGCATTTCTGAATAAAATACTTTCTTGTGCTGGTAATTGTTCGTTGCCATACGCCACAAAAGGGTAAATCACATTACCCAAAGCTGGTTTTTCATCTTTTTTATCTTCCTTTTTTTCGTCTTTTTTATCTTCTTTTGGCACAAATTCTTTTTGAAAAATTGCGTTCCAATTTATCATTTGTCCATTGCCCAAATCTCCTGTTCCTTTCCAATTTTTGCCATCAGCCCAACCAGAAAGGCGAATATCTGGAATATTTGCATTTTTTTCTTGGGTTTCTTTTTCCTTGCCTTTTTCTACTTTTTCCAATATTTTAAAAGTAAGTGCAAGATTTTCACCTGACCATTTGCCTTGCACGTTGGTTTTTAAAGTATCATTTAATTTTTGGAATTGAAAAATTGGCATTTCTGGTTTTCCTTCTATGAGTAAAGTTCCTGATTGATTACCAAAATTAAACGCATAAATCCCTCTTATATCTCTTGTTGGGGCATTTTGCAAATTATAACGATTTCCTTGTACCCAATTTTCATACATTACGCTTTCTTTGTCAAAAATGCTTTTGGAAGTAATCAAAAAATTAGCAACCATTCCATTACGCAATGCCCCAACTTGTTTGTCCATTCCTACCATATTTGCAGGCGTAAAAGTAAGAGCTTTTAAAGCATCTTTTTCAGAAAAACCATTTTGAATAGCTTTTTGCAAATTTTTCAAGAAATCACTTTTATTTTTCAAACCTGAAACCGTAAGGGCAAAATTTATGCCTGCACTTTGCAGACGTGCAGGATTAGAAGGTGCAAGTTCCCAATGTTTTAATTCTTCCAAGCTAATCATTTGGGCATCTATTGGGTCAGAAATGTCATAATTTTCAGGAAAATTAAGGGGAATAACAAAAGATTTTTGCAGATTTTTGAGGTCTTGGAGGCGTTGATATTCATCACCATTTCCTTTTAGGATATAATTTGCATTAAATTCTTTGCCAATTTTATCTGCTCTAAGTGCAAAAATGCGATTAGGCACATCAAAAAAAGCAGGATATTTTTTATTTTGGTTAAAATTATCCAACGAAATATTATATTCTTTTTTGTCGGTTTGGCTTGCATACCATTCTGCATCTAAATACGTTTGGCGAATAAGTGCCACATAACCCATATAAGAAATTGGGTAAGTTTGCGCACCTGTACCACGCTCCAACGCAAAATGCGAAGAAGCACGACCTTTTAGGATAATTTCTTGTGGTTTTGCACTGTGCAAGGTCAAAAACGCCCCTGTTCCTCTCACAATGCCATCTTTGGTATGTGTCAAAACTGACCCAAAACCCAATTTACGCAATTCTTCTGCTTCTTTGTCTTGTGTTGTGAATAAATCCTCTGCGTGAATTTCAGATTTTACTTGTTCATTCCACGCAAAAGCACCTTTTTTATTACTTTCAAAGCGTTCATTGCCATAACTTGGTTGTTCGCCTTCTTTTCGTTTTGGCATACCATAATCACTATAAATATCCACAAATGAAGGATAAATAAATTTTCCGTTCATTTTTACCTCCAAAGCACCTTGCGGAACAGGCAAATTAGCCCCAACTTGTACGATTTTGCCTTCTTTGATAATCAAAGTTGCATTATCCAATTTGGTTTGGTAATCTTGGTAAATGGTAGCACCTGTAAAAGCATAATAACCGCTTCGTGCATCAACTACGCCATTTGTGGTGCTGGTAATTTGTTGAGAAAAGGCATTTTTTTGGAGAAAAAAAAGCAATAAAAAACTAATGGTTAGGCTAAAAAATCGCATATTTTGAATATGTTTTTGGGAATTGTGTTAATTGGCAAAAATAGCAAGAATTATATTTAAAAAGAAAATGTTTTTTTTGATTATTTTTGTGGCTTAATTTTTAATTTCTGATTTTCATTTATTTTTTCCAGTTAGGAATGATAATTAAATAACTTACTCTTTTACTTCCCCACGTTTCACGTGGGGTTACTATTATTAAACCCTTTCAGGGTTTAATAAGATGAATTTATTTTATTTGTTTTTCTTATCTAATAATTTTTATGGAATAACTTTTTTGTTTGGGTATCATTCTGAAAAAATGACAAATTCGTTTTTCTCTTTTCCACAAAAATTGTCAGATAATCCGTTTTTTTTGAAGAAAAATAAAAAATTTAATTCTTCATTCCTAATTCCTAATTCTTAATTCTCAAAATGGATTACTTCAAAAACCTCCAAAAACTTCTTACACAAGAAAAAGAAGAAGATTGGCAACAATACAACCACAAAATCGTAACAACTTCCCTGCACGAACGCAGAAAAAAAGGTTGGACGTGGTTTCCGCTTTTGCTCAAAGGACACGAAATAGGTGCTGGTGAGGCAATTATGGTGTATTTGGAAAAAATACAACATGATGACGCAAAACCTGTGTTTCAAGTAGGCGATACTGTTTCGTTTTTTGTCCAACTTGACAACAACAAAACCGAAAAAATCCCTGCTGTTGTGAGTAAAATCCAATACGAAAGCATACGTCTTGCCCTGAATGTAGATGATTTGCCAGATTGGGTAGATATGGGACGATTAGGCGTTGATTTGGTATTTGATGACAATTCTTACAAAGAAATGAATAAAGCAATCCAAAAAGTCCAAGAAGCAAAAGGAAACCGTTTGGCAGAACTAAGAGATGTTTTGATTGGCGAAAAAAAGGCATATTTCAAAAAACCAGAATTTTTTAATCCTGTTCCAACACTTAATTTTTCGCAAAATGAAGCCCTTGAACATATACTTTCTGCCCAAGATATTGCGATAATTCATGGCCCTCCTGGCACAGGAAAAACCACTACGCTTGTAGAGGCAATCCGAATGGCTTTATACACCGAAAAACAGGTTTTGGTGGTAGCACCCAGCAATACTGCGGTAGATTTATTGACTGAACGCCTCGCACAAAAAGGCTTAAAAGTCCTTCGCATAGGCAATCCTGCACGTATGGACGAAAGTATTACGCATCTAAGCCTTGAAAGCCAAATCGCACAACACACAGATTACAGGCATTTGAGAAATATGCGAAAACGTGCAGATGATTTTAGACAAATGGCAGGAAAATACAAAAGAAATTTTGGGGCAGAAGAAAGAGAACAACGCAAATTATTATACGCAGAAGCACACAATATAAAAGCTGATGCAGAAAAATTAGAAAATTATATTTTAGAAAACCTTTTGCAAAATGCACAAGTAATTACTGCAACATTAGTAGGAAGCGTTAATAAATACATTAGAAATATGCACTTTTCTACCATATTTATTGATGAAGCTGCACAAGCCTTAGAACCTGCGTGTTGGGTTGCAATTCCGCAAGCGGACAGGGTTATTTTTGCTGGCGACCCTTTCCAATTACCGCCTACTGTGAAGTCAAATGAAGCTATGCGTGGAGGACTTTCTAAAACTATTTTAGAAAAATTATTGCCTTACAAAGAACTTTCTACGCTTTTACAGGTGCAATATCGTATGCACAAGGAAATTATGGAATTTTCTAACCAACAATTTTATGAAGGAAAATTACAAGCCTCTGAAAATGTAGCCAATCAAATGCTTTCCCAGCACGTTTATCTGCTTAATGAAAGTGTAGAATTTATAGATACCGCAGGTTGTAGTTATGAAGAAGTCCAAAATCCACAATCACGCAGTAAGCACAATCCTGACGAGGGCGATTTATTGATACGACATTTGAGTACATTATTGCAAATGATACAACAAGAATATGCACATCTTTTTACAGACATTTTTAGCATTGGGGTTATTTCGCCTTATTCTGCACAAGTGGATTATTTGCAAGAACAATTATCAAAAAATCCTGATACAAAACCTTATATGAAATGGATTACAGTGCAGACGATTGACGGTTTTCAAGGGCAAGAATGTGATATTGTGTATATTTCTTTGGTAAGAAGCA
>JAAFIN010000114.1 GCA_013297825.1 Cytophagales bacterium | reverse complement strand
GGCAAAAAACAAATTAGAATCGCAGAAACTGAAAAATATCCACACGTTACATTTTTCTTTTCAGGTGGTAGAGAACAACAATTTGAAGGCGAAAATAGGCTTTTGTGTCCTTCTCCAAAAGTTGCTACGTATGATTTACAACCTGAAATGAGTGCTTTGGACATTAAAAACGCCATTATTCCTGAATTGCAAAAAAAAGAAGTGGATTTTGTATGCCTTAATTTTGCCAATGCTGATATGGTGGGACATACAGGCGTATTCAGTGCTGCAGTCAAAGCCTGCGAAACGGTGGATTTTTGTACACAAGAAGTAGTTACAAGTGCCTTAGACAATGGTTATACTGCGATTGTGATAGCTGACCATGGAAATTCTGATATTATGGTCAATCCTGATGGCTCTGCACATACCGCACACACGACTAACCTTGTTCCTTTTATTTTGGTGGATAAAGACAAAGATTTCACCTCAAAAATCACCTTAAAAAGCGGAAAACTTGGCGACCTTGCTCCAACAATTTTAAAACTTATGGGCATTGAAATTCCTAAAATAATGACAGGCGAGATTTTAATTTAAAAAAACAAGAATTTCAATCTCCGATAATCGTTTAGTTTTAAAAATTCAAGGCTCTAAATGATTTTACTTGAAAAATAGTTTTTTACTTTATAAAAGTTTGCCATTACAAGACCTTCAAGGTTTTAAAAACCTTGAAGGTCTTATACCAAGTAAAATCATTTAGTACCAAATTCAATCATTTATTTTAAAATATTTTCTCAAAAATTTATGAATAATATCAAAAAAACCTTGTTTTTCACTGTTTTAAGTTTTGCATTATTAAGTTGTAAAAAGGAAACTGAAAATTTATCTTGTCTTTCATTTGCGAAAACCTCTGTAATAAAAGTTGAAGGTACAAAAACCGCCTCAGTAAATGAAGAAGTAACTTTAACAGTTTCTTTTATGGTAGTAGATGGGTGTGGTGATTTTGGGAGTTTGGAAGAAGTAAGTGCTGGTTATGTAACTGCTTTAACTATAACCGCAAAATATCAAGGTTGCATTTGCACGCAAGCTATTGAAACAAGGAAAATAACCTACAAATTCAAAAAATCACAACCAGGAACTTATGATGTGAATTTTTTTCAAGCAGAAGACAAATATTTGACATACAGAATTACTGTTCAATAAAAATCATAAGTAATTTGAACTTTTTAAACCTTAAACTTTGAACCTTAAACTTTTTTAAATGCGACAACGACTATTAAGCATAGGAGCGAATGAACTTAGCTACGAAATTAGAGAAATTGTAAAAAAAGCAGAACGCATACAAGCACAAGGGCAAGAAATATTTTGGGAAAATATTGGCGACCCAATCCAAAAAAACCACCAAATTCCTGCGTGGATTAAAGAAATTATTGCAAATTTGGCAATGCAAAATGAAGTGTATGGTTATTGTCCGTCCAAAGGAATATTACACACAAGGCAGTTTTTGGCTCAATTAAATAATCAAATTCAAGGCGTACAAATTACGCCTGATGATATTTGTTTTGTCAATGGACTTGGTGATGGCATTGCAAAAGTGTATCAATATCTTACGCACACCTCACGCATTATAGGCCCTTCACCTGCGTATTCCACACATTCAAGTGCAGAGGCATCACACGCCAAAAACGCACCTATTACCTACACTTTAGACCCTGATAATCATTGGTTGCCCGATTTGGACGACCTTTATAACAAAATAAAATACAATCCTAATGTAGTTGGAATTTTGATTATAAACCCTGATAACCCTACGGGAATGGTATATCCTTTGGAGGTTTTGCAAAAAATAGTAGCCATTGCAAAGGAGTTTAATCTGTTTATTATCAGTGATGAAATTTATCTAAATATCACATACAATGGCGTTAAAGCAATTCCTTTGGCACAAGTGATTGACAATGTGCCTGCTATCGCAATGAAAGGCATTTCCAAAGAACTTCCTTGGCCTGGTGCGAGGTGTGGCTGGTTGGAATATTACAATCGCCACGAGGATAAAGAATTTAATCAGCTTTGTATTGCGATTGATAATGCCAAAATGATAGAAGTTTGTTCTACCAAATTACCCCAAATGGCAATTCCTTTGATAATGCAACACCCAAATTATGCAGATTATCGCAAAGAAGTAAACGAAAACATAGGAAAACGTAGTAAAATTATTACCGAAATCTTAGCAGATTTGCCTCAAATTCGTTTTAATACCACATACGGAGCATTTTATAATACCATTATTTTCAAAAAAGGTGTTTTGAAAAAAGGGCAAAAAATGCACATCAAAAATCCTGTTGTTGCTCAAATGATACAAGAATGGACACAAGACGACCAAATGCCTTTGGATAAAAGATTTGTGTATTATTTACTGGGTGCTAAGGGCGTTTGTGTAGTACCTATTTCTTCGTTTTGTTCAGAATTAGAGGGTTTTAGGGTAACACTTTTAGAAGAAAATGAGGAAATCCTTTTACATACTTTTCAAGCTATCAAAGAAGGTATTGAGGAATATTGTAAGTAATGATGAATGAAACAGCCAAAGTCAGAATCAGGATTTACAGAATTTAAGGATTAGCAGGATTTTATTGTGTTTTTGTTTTTGGCTGTTTCATTTACCATTTAACATTTATCATTGAACATTAAAAAATTTGCATTTCTCTTTAATTTCTCGTTTTTTTGCAAAAATACTTGATATTTGGCTGTTTCATTTATCATTCAACATTTACCATTCACCATTAAAAAAATGGCACGCATACTCACAGGTATTCAAAGTTCAGGAAAGCCACATTTGGGCAACTTATTGGGGGCGATTATTCCTGCGATAGAACTTTCAAAAGACGCAAAAAATGAAAGTTTCTTTTTTATTGCTGATTTTCATTCTTTGACCACTATCAAAGATGCAAATCTCAGACGTGAAAATACTTACGCAGTTGCTGCAGCGTGGCTTGCTTTTGGTTTTGATACCAAAAAAAATACATTTTATCGTCAATCCCAAATTCCACAAGTTGCAGAACTTGCGTGGTATTTGAGTTGTTTTACGCCTTTTCCAATGCTTGCCAATGCCCATTCTTTTAAGGATAAATCGGATAAATTGGCTGATGTCAATGCAGGACTTTTTACATATCCTGTATTGATGACCGCAGATATTTTGTTGTATGATGCCAATATTGTACCTGTGGGCAAAGACCAAGTTCAACATTTGGAAATGGCAAGAGATATTGCTGAAAAATTTAATAATCATTACCAAAAAGATATTTTTGTGTTGCCTTTACCCAAAGTAGATGATGATGTAAAAACCGTAAAAGGTACTGATGGCGAAAAAATGAGCAAATCTTATGGAAATATTATAGATGTTTTGCAAGAAAAAAATCCACTTAAAAAACAAGTAATGTCCATCATAAGCGACAGTACGCCAATGGAAGCACCCAAAAATCCTGATAATTCTACCATTGTTGATTTATACAAACTTGTTGCAAGCCCTGAAAAACTGCAACAAATGCGTCAAAATTATCTTGCTGGTAATTATGGTTATGGACACGCCAAAACTGAACTTTTGGAAACACTTTGGGAAAAATACGCCAAAGAACGTGAAATCTACCAATATTATATGAATAATCTCACTGAATTGGAAACAAAACTACAAGAAGGCGAACAAAAAGCACGCCTCATTGCAGATGTTACACTTCAAAAAGTGAGAACAGCGTTGGGATTTTAAAATAATGATAAATGTTCAATGATAAATGAAACAGCCAACAACTTTTGGCTGTTTTATATATTTTTTTTAATCTAAAATATAACTAAAAATTTAGTTATTTTAATTTTTAACAAAAAAAAATTATCTTTGTGCATTTACAATATTTTACAAAAGTTTTTTTTTAAAATTAAAAAAATCTAAACAAAAACTTTTGAAGGATTTTAAACCCTCCAAAAGTTGAAAATCGTAGAAAAATAGTTTTTCAATTAAAATTTTCAAAAAATCACATTCATTTTTTTATCTAAAAAAATACAAATGCAATTCCAATTCAACGACCAAGTTGTGTTAATTACAGGTGCAAGTGCAGGCATAGGACACCAAACCGCTTTACAATTTGCGAAAGCAGGTGCTACGCTTATGTTGGCTGATATTGATGCAACAAAAGGCGAAAAATTCGCCCAAGAACTCCAAACACAAGGACACAAAGCAAGTTTTGTGCGTGTAGATGTTAGCCAAGCCCACGAAGTAGAAAATATGGTTAAAAAAACCATAGAAATTTTTGGAAAATTGGATATCGCAGTTAATAACGCAGGAATTGGTGGAAGTATCATTCCAACCGCAGAATATAATTTGGAAGAATATCAAAGAGTTATCGCAGTTAATCAAAATAGCGTTTTTTATGGTATGCACTTTCAACTCAAAGCTATGCTTGCACAAGGCGGAAAAGGCAATATTATAAATGTTGCGTCGCTTGCTGGTATGCGTCCCATAAAAGGAAATTCGCCTTATACTGCCTCCAAACACGCTGTAATTGGTATGACAAAAGCAACCGCTTTGGAATATGCTCGCACCCAAATTCGCATTAACGCAGTATGTCCTGTGTATATTCGTACCCAAATGGTAGAAAATATTTTTGTAGAAAAGCCTGATTTTGAACAAAAATTATTACAAAGTATTCCTATGAAACGTTTTGGTACGCCTGAAGATGTCGCAAACCAAATTTTATGGCTTTGTAGTGATGCGTGTTCGTTTATCACAGGGCAAGCAATTACAATAGATGGGGGAACGAATGCAAGTTAATGGTGAATGTTGAATGGTAAATGGTAAATGAACAGCCAAAAAACCTTTTTCCCTTGTCATTCTGAAAGAATCTGGCTGTTTGGCTGTTCAAAAATCCGTTTTAATCCGCTCAATCTGCGTTATCTGCGTGCTTAAATGATATTTTAGCTTAAAAAAAATGAAAATCACTCAAAATTTTCATGCTTTTTCTCATTCCTACTTACAAATAACTGCATTTGTAAGTATTTTTTTGTTGTTTTTTTTTCCAAAAAATGCCTTTTCTCAACAAAAAAATTTCTTTTGGAATTATAAATGGGTAAAAGCCCCAAATTTTGAAGTAACAACTGATACCTTAACCATTTTGAAAATACAAGTTGAAGCTCCACAAAATGCAAAAAATATGGTTTTTGTATTTGATGCACAAAATAAAAAAATACGCCCCCTAACACCCAAAGGGGGAATAAATGATAATGATTCAATACTGATTTCTTATCAATATTTAGGATTTTCTTTGCAAAAAACACGATTTCAAAGAGATATTAAACTTTTTAATGAAAAAGACACCTACGCAGAAGAATATTTTAGGCGAACACAAGGGAATTTTGAGGATAAAAGGGAGGAATTTGTCAAATGGGAAGGCATACAAAAGAATGGAAGCCTCACACGTGGCATTTCCTTGGGCAATACCCAAAACGTATTCGTAAATTCTGCCCTAAATCTCCAACTTTCAGGCAAATTAAGTGATAAAATAGGCATAAAAGCAAGCATTTCCGACCAAAATATCCCTTACCAACCCGAAGGAAACACGCTACAATTACAGACTTTAGACCGAATTTTTATAGAATTATCGCACCCTTTGGGCGTTTTGACTGCTGGTGATATTGTTTTGCAACAAAAAGACAATTATTTTCTTAAATTTTATAAAAATGTGCAAGGCGGAAGATTTGAAAGTACATATTTTTTAGATAATTCCAAAAAATCTTTAAAAATCCCTTTGGATTCCACCGAAATCCTTAAAAATTCCCTCAAAAAACGACCAAAAGGCATAACTTCTGTAAGCGGTGCGGTTGCCAAAGGTAAATTTGCGTCCCAAGTTATCACCGCATTGGAGGGCGTTCAAGGTGCGTACAGGCTCGTAGGCGTAAATGGAGAGCGTTTTTTGATTGTTTTGGCAAATTCTGAAAAGGTTTTTGTAGATGGAAACCTGCTTACAAGAGGTTTTAACAATGATTATGTCATAGATTACAACCAAGCAGAGATAACATTTACCCAAAAAGTGCTTATTACGCAATTTACACGCATAAGAGTTGATTTTGAGTATGCTGAACGCAATTATTCACGCAGTATGTATGCTTTTTCACAGGAGTTTTCCACCGAAAAATGGCAGATTTTAGGGCAATTTTATAGGGAAGGCGATAATCCAAACCAGGATTTTTTAGGGCTTACCGACAAAAACAAACAGGATTTGGCGAATTTGGGTAATAATCTTGGACAAATTGCAGGAATTGATAGCGTGGGTTATAAGGAAAATGAAATCCTTTATCGTGTGGTTGATAGCACCACCGCAAATGGCACATATAAAAGGGTTTTTGTGTATAGCACCAACACACAAAATGCGTTTTTTAGGTTAAGTTTTTTAGATGTTGGGGCGAATAAAGGTGATTATATTCGTGTAAATGGCACAACTAATGGGCAAATATACAGATGGGTTGAACCTCGCAATGGTATAAAACAAGGAAATTATGCACCATTAAAAAATATTCCCACCCCAAACCGCAAACAAATGGGCGTTATTTCTGCAAAATACCAACTGAATAAGCACGAAAATTTATTTTTGGAAACTGCGTTTTCGGATTGGGATTTAAACCTTTTTTCTAAAAAAGATGACCAAAATAATCAAGGTTTTGGGTATAAAATTGGGTATGAAAACAAAGGAAAACCATTAAAAAAATTAAAAAATAACATTGATGAAAATAAAATTATTGATGAAAAATTATTTTTGCCAAAAGATACTTTAAATATTTTAAAAAAAGAAAAAAAAGATACTTTGAACCCTTTGAATGTTTTGAACCCTTTGAACTTTGAATGGTTTTCTTTAATTTCCCTTGAACAAAACTCCCAAAATTTTCGTCTTATTGACCGATTTAGGGCAATAGAATACGACAGAGATTGGTACACACGCACAGACACGAGCAATGTGCAGGATAATATTTTGTTGGGGAATATTGGCGTGAGAAAAGGCAAAGATTTTGAGGTAAAATATCAATTTTCTGCACGTCAACGTCAGAATGAAGTTGCAGGAACACAACACCAATTTAATTTTTTTTTGAATAATAAATTTTGGTTGATAAAAACACAAATTTTTTATCTGAATAGCGAAATTAATCAAAATTCACGCACAAATTGGACACGCATTGATGCAGAAATCAATAGAAAATTATCCAAAAATCAAACGCTTTCTTACATCTACACACAAGACAAACATCTTGTAAATAATATTACGCAAAATTCCCAAAAAAGAGATTCTATTTCAGTAAGTTTGATGAATTTTAATGCGCATCAATTTGGTTATATTTACACCACCGAAAAGAAATTTTTGTTTAAAATTACGCACACACTTCGCACAGATAACAAAGTGCTTTTGGGCGATATTTTACCTTATTTGCGAAGCGAAACCACTCAAGCACAACTAAATTATACCCCAACTGACAACCACCAAATTCTTTTACAAAGCACTTACCGACTTTTGCATTATACCCAAAATGCCTTTACATTGCCCATTGAACCAACCGAAAACCTTACTGCACGCTTGGATTGGAATATTAGCACAAAAAAACGCATCATAAAATCAGAATTGACTTTTGCGACCAATACAGGCAGGGAACTTAGGCGTGAATACGAGTTTGTGCTGGTGCAGGTTGGGCAGGGAACGCACACGTGGCGAGATGACAATGGGGACGGAATACAGGATTTGAACGAATTTTATTTGGCAATAAACCCAGATGAACGCAGATTTATAAAAGTTTTTTTGCCTAATATCAATTATATCAATGCTTTTCAACAAAATTTTAGTTATAGATTGCAAATAGAACTACCGCAAGAATGGCGAAAAAAAGACGCAAAAATTTGGCAAAAGTTTTTGGGAAAATGGTCAAATAATACCGCTTGGACTATCCAAAGAAAATTTATCAAAGATGATTTTTCTACCAGAATGTCCCCTTTTCAATTTGTAGAAGATGAAAAAGTATTAAGCGAACAAGAAAATCTAAGAACAACATTTTTTTTTCAAAGGGTAAATTTGCGTTATGGGGCAGAAATTTTTTATCAAAAAACCCAACAAAAACAATTATTAACCAATGGTTTTGAGGCTCGCAACAGGGAAGAAATGCGTATTTTGTACCGTTATACCTACAAAAGTTATTGGCAGGGAAGAATGTATATTGCACAAAGCAATCAACAAAATTTTTCGGATTTTTTACTTACACGCAATTATGTGATACGTGGTTATGCTTTTAGCAAAGAGCTTGCCTATCAGCCCACGCCTGAATTTAGGATAAGTGTAACGTATATTTTTGCACCAAAAAACAACCCACAAGGCACAGAGAAAAACAGCAGTCAGCAATATTCTACTGAAATAAGATGGCAAAAAAACCAAAAAACAAATTTTTTATTAAACCTAAAATATATCCAAAATAATTATAATGCAGAAAATAATACACCGCTTGCGTATGATATGTTGGAGGCGTTGGCGGTTGGTACAAATTATACGTTTTCGCTGAATTGGCAACAAAAACTTAGCAATGGTTTGCAACTTACATTGAATTATGAAGGCAGACGCTCACCGCCTTCGCCTTGGATTCATTTGGGAAGGGTGCAGGTGTCGTTTTTGTTTTAGTGTTGGAAATATTGTTATTTTTGTGGTTTGAAAGATGGTTTTTAAACAATAATAAAAAAAAACAAAAAATTATGAAATGGAAAAAAAATAAATTGATTACAAGAATTTTGGTAATTATAATGCCATTTGTTTTGGTAATGGTTATAATTGGAACTTATAATAGATGCAAAATATCTGTTTATAATACAAAACATATAAATAAAGTCACTAAAATTGATTATATTTCTATTTTTGGGTTCAATATGTTTTTTTTAAGAAAAAATCATACAGAATACAAAAATAATAAAATTATAGGTCAGTTTTTTTATGATAATGGAGGAAATAATATTAAATCTAAGTCAGAATATACATATGATAAGAAAGGTAATTTGATTTACATCAATCAATATAATTACTATGATTACTTATCCAAATTTATAAAATCTGAAAAAACGTTATATATTTATGACTCTTTATCACTTCTAATTTTTCAGGGATTGTATCAAAAAGGAATGAATAGAGATACATCATTAACAAAAATAAGCCAATCGGATTATTTTTATAATAAAAACCATCAATTAATCAAAAAGAAATACCTACTTAATAATAGTAATAATGGTAGTGTAGATACTATTATTTACAACTCCAAAGGCTTACAAATAAGAGAAATACATTTGAAAAAAACTCATCCATATAAAGAAAAAGATGGAATTTGGGAATATGACAGTAGGGACTCACTAATCTATCATCACAATACTCTTTTAAATGATTCAATTATTTATGAGCGTAACCAAAAAGGATTTTTAGTAACAGAAAAACATTATGAAAGCGTAGATTTACCGCAAGAACAAAGGTTTTATTATTATGATAATAAAGATAGGCTTACTATGTTAAAATATATAAGCCCTAATGATTATTATACAATAAGTTATTATTATGATAATCAAAACAAAGTTTATAAAAAACAAGAATCAAAAACAATATTTAAAATACCATTTATATTGGATTTGTGTACTTGTTATTTTTATGAATAATGATTTTTTATTAATTCCCACCTTCTCCTTGGATTCATTTGGGAAGGGTGCAGGTGTCGTTTTTGTTTTAGGTTTTTTATTTTGATTTTTGTAAAAATATGAAAAAATATGCTTGAAATATATCACGCCTCAAAATTTATAAAGTTATTGGAAGAAGGAGGACATACAAAACCTTGGCTAATAGAAATAGAAACTGAGGAAAATAAAAATCAACCTGTTGTCTTAAAACTTTATACCATAGAACACATTACACAAAACAATGCTGTTACAAAAGAAATTGTAGGTAATTTTTTGGCACAAGAATTTGATTTTTCTGTGCCTAAAATGTGTTTGGTAAACACAAATTCCAATATTTTTTTGAAAACAATCCAAAACGAAAATCTAGAAAATCTGTTACAAAAAATAGATGATGACACAGAACAAAAACCAAAATTTGCTTCTTTTTATATAGAAGGTACTACAAAATTAGAATATGGTATTTCTTTGGAAAATTTAACAGAAATAAACCTTGAAAAATTATATTTTTTTGATAATTTTATACGTAATGCTGATAGAGGCAACATCAAAACAAATATGATTTTGGATATTGAAACAAAAGAAATTTATTTAATAGACCACGAAAAAGCCTTAGATAATATTCACAATTTTTCACAATTTTTTTCTGATAATCACGCTTGGGAAGAACGATTTACAACCTATCATTTTGCATACAATTATCTCAAACAAAAAAATAATATTGATTTTGAAGAATTTTATGAATATGCAAAAAGCCTAAATTTTAATAAATTAAACCCTTATTTTGAACAATTAGAAAATATTGGATATGAAACACAAAAAGATGAAATTATAGGATATTTAAAATTTTTACAAAATAATATTTTAAATTTTATAAAAAATTTAAAAAAATCTCTAACATAAAAACAATGATAAAAAACAATATTTTATACAGCTTGCTTGGATTTCAATATTCACAACTTAATGACCTAATCCTGCAAATTGGCACATTATTTTACGACCCAGAAAATAAAAAAATTGCTTTTGAATGTGATAGAAATAAAGCAAAACAAATTATTTATGAGCATTTTCCCAAAGTGAAATTTGAGATAATAGAATTGTATCTTAATCTGATAGAACAAAAAACAGAAAAAAACATCATAGAAGATAATATTCTTAATGAAATGGATTTTAAAGCATATATCAATAAATATATTCTTACGCCTGACGATTCTGCTTTACAATTTGGAAAAGTTCAAAAAATGATACTTTAATTATAATTTCCCCTCACTCCTCCAAGTTTGCACTAAATTCAAAATATTATTCTGCTTTAGGGTAAATTTAGAAAAGTGGTGAGATTTTTAATATTAAAAACAAACAACTCATTATTTTAAAAAATGAAAAATATTATATATTTAATGCTGTTTCTCTCTAATTTTCTTATCTTTTGCACATATCAAAACAAAGAAAAAATTAAAAAAGATGAGGTAAAACATGAAAATATAATTTTGTCAGAATATTGTGATGAAGTATCATTGAAAGATTCTATAACTGTAACTTTTTTAGGCAAGTTTGAAAAAACAAAAGTTAAAATAGTGTTAGATGATTTTACTTTCATTGATGAAAATGTTACAACACCAAAATGGGGGGTCAACGTGGATACATCTACATTTTAATAAAGGGAAATTTAAAAATATCAAAAAATTTCTACTTTTGATAGATGATAAAAAATATGAGATAAAATCATTGATAAATTGGCAAAAATATGGACATCTTGAAATACATAGAAAAAGTTACGAAATTTTAATTAGTTTTTGTTGTTGTGATGGAAGCGGATATAATTGACTAAACTACTTCGCAAGGTATCTTATTTAAACCATTTTAGAAAAATATGAATAAAATAACAAGACACAAAAATAGAATGGAAGGCTCTCCATCAATAAATAATAGGCGAATAAACGTGTATAATGTTATTTCGTTGATGGAAGATTATTCAGGAGATTTTTCTGAATGTTTCCAAGGGTTGTTAATAAATTATGATATACCACAAATATTTGCGATTGAAATTTTAAAATATTGCAGTATGAAAGAATGTAAAAAAGTAGTGGATTGTAATTTTTGTGAACAATGTATTTTATCTCCCATATACGAAAAAAAAATATCTGAACATTTTGAAAATGTTGAAATTTTGCCTAATTTATCACTAATTGATAATCCAGAGGAATATAATTTTATTAAAGGTTGGGAAATTGCTAAAAAAATTTTAGAGAAAATGGTTATCTAACAATTTTTATGGAATACTTGTTTTACTTGTGTGTCATTCTGAAAGAATCTGGATGTTCTGTGCAGGAAAACAGTCAGATTCTTTCAGAATGATAAAGTCTTTTCAATATTTATACAAAAAATTATTAGACAACTATATTTAATTTTTTTTCGTATTTCTTAGTAATCTAAAAATAAAAATCAATATGAAAAAAGTTATCCTTATTTTTATATGTATATGTGTCTCTTTTTATGCATTTGCACAAAAAAATGGTTCATACTATACCCTCAAAGAAGCTTTACAAAAGCCTTTGAAAGTATATACTTTAGCAATCCAACATAGGGATAAAATAACAGAATTACCTAAAGAAATTGAAATGTTGGAAAACTTGGTGTATTTGTCCATAATGATCAATAACCTTGTTATTATTCCTAAAGAAATTGGAAAACTAAAAAAATTGAGGGCAGCACTGTTAGATTGTAACAAAATAACCTTTTTACCAAAAGAAATAGGAGAACTAAAAGATTTGCGAAACCTACATTTGTCTTTTAATCAACTTGTTGATTTGCCCAAAGAAATTGGAGAACTAAAAAAGCTGAAAACTTTACTTTTGTATGATAATCAACTAAATAGTTTACCCAAAGAAATTTGCAATTTAGAGAACTTAGCAGTTTTAACACTATCTAACAATCAATTAACCGCTTTACCCAAAGAAATCATAAAATTAAAAAAATTGAAAGAATTGGAATTGCAGAATAATAAATTTGATATTTTTCCCACAGGTATTTTAGCATTAAGTAATTTAAAACTTTTATGTTTAGATGAAAATCAAATAATAATTTTACCCAAAGAAATTGGAGCATTGAAGAATTTAAAAAAGTTAAGTTTGAGTAATAATAAGTTTGTTGTTTTACCCAAAGAAATTGGAAACTTAAAAAATTTGAAAGAGTTGGATTTAAGTTACAATAAATTTGTCACTCTGCCCAAAGAAATTGGAAAACTAAAAAAATTAGAAATATTGAATTTAGAAGCAAACAATGATTTAGCGTCTTTGCCCAAGAAATAGGAGAATTGAAAAACCTAAAGAAATTAAATTTGGTAGCTACTGGCATTTCTACCCAAGAAAAACAAAGAATAAAAGCACTTTTACCAAATTGTGAAATAGTATTTTTTAGACCAATAAAAGAAAAATGATGTTTTTTGAAAAACTCAAAAAATACCAAAATTGTAGAAAATATAAAATATAACACACGTTTTTCTATTGATTTACCAAATAAAAATTTTACTTTTTTTCAAAAATTATCATAAATTTTTAATATGTTGTTGGTGTTTCTTCCTAAAACTATGAAGTTAAAAATAACATTACTTTTTGTTTTTGTTTTTATTATTTTCTTGTGAAACACAAAATGAAAATAAAATTTCTAAAAAAAACAGAAAATTTAAAAGTGATAAATGAAATAAAAAATGATGTGAAGGCTAATAATTGCAAAGAATATACAGAAATTGATTCATTGTGGAATGAAGAAATTTTTAGAAAAGTATATTTAGAAGATACCAACACAAAGAATTATTCATCTCAAATCATAAAAAAATATTCAACAATGTACGAAGGTCTGACCACTTTTTTGAAAAATTACCAAAATCGTATTTTATTTATTCACTATTCCTTAGTAATTTTTTGTATATTACCAATCTGATGGTTTATACTATAATTGGTAAAGGCAAGCCTTACCTACAATTTTTAAACTTTTATTCCCATTACAAGCATATCATCTATTTGTCGTGTGTTCTTTATCCAATCTTGAATAGTATCTTGTATGATTTGGTGTTGCTCTTGTAGATTTTTGAGGTGAATATCAGCAAGGAGTTGTTTAAATCTTTTGGACATAAACCTGCTATTTCTTTCGCCACCAAATTGGTCTTGATAACCGTCAGAAAACATATAAATAACAGTTCCTTTCTCCAAATACAAAGTTTTTTTGGTAAAACCTGTTTCTTTGGTGTAATAATTTGTGCCACCTATAGCTAAGAGATTAGCTTTTACTTCTATAAGTTCTCCATTTTTAAAATAATAAAGTGGATTATTAGCACCTGCAAATTCAATTTTTAGCATACTATCTTCCTCATCATCTTCTTCTGGGTGATGCACCACACAAATAGAAATGTCCATACCATCATTATTTTTGGTTTCTTTTTGGCGAAGGGACATTTGTACGCCTTTGTGAAGTTCTTCAAGGATTTGGTCAGGTGATTCAAACCTTCTAAGATTGACAATTTCATTCAACAATACATTTGCAACCATACTCATAAAAGCTCCTGGTATGCCATGCCCTGTGCAATCACCTGCTACTACGATTGTTTTGTAATTGTGGTGTGTTATCCAATAAAAATCACCTGAAACAATATCACGAGGCTGATAATATACAAAATATTCAGCAAAATATTTATCAAATTCTGCTTTGCTGGGTAATACTGCTTTTTGAATACGTTGGGCATAAGTGATGCTTGCAATTACATCTTCGTGGGTTTTTTGCAGATTATTTTGGGTAACACGTTGTTCTGTAATATCCCAAGAAGTTCCACAAATACCAATAATATGGTTGTTGGTATCACATACTTTTCTGGCTTTAACAGAAAGGTATTTGATTTGCGTATTTACCACAATCCTATATTCAAATTTTACCCAATCATTTGTATTTTCTATTTTTTCAAAATTTTCTTTGGTTTTATTTATATCCTGCTCATAAACATATTTCCAAAAATCACCTCCAAATAATGCTTCTTCTGTGGTTGGTATTTCAAATTGTGCATAAAGGGCAGGCGACCATTTTGTTTTTTTTATGATAAAATTAACTTCAAAAGTGCCTATTTTAGCTGTATTTTCTATTTCTTGTTGTGCAACAAAAAAATCTTGTGCGTTTTCCAACATTTTTAAATTATAGTTTTTTCTTAAATGTTTTCAATAAGTTTGGACTAATAATTTTCTTAGTCTTTTGAAAGCTAATTTTTATTTTGCGAAAAAAGCAAACCTAATATTATTTTATAATTTATCCAAAATTTTTTTGGTTATTTGGTAATTTTTTAGGCTTACAATTTCGGTTGTCTGATAATTTTTGTGGAAAATTATTTTTAATTCCCCACGTTTCACGTGGAGTTACTATTGTTCAACCCCTTTGGTGTTGTTTAAACGAGTTTTTTTATACATAAAAACCCTGAAAGGGTTTAACTATGGTAACTCCACGTGAAACGTGGGGAACAACAAATCCACAAAAATTGTCATACAACCAAAATTTCTAATATTACCTTATTGTTAAAAAAAAAGTATTTTTC
>JAAFIN010000112.1 GCA_013297825.1 Cytophagales bacterium | reverse complement strand
AATTTATGCTCGTATTCAAAGTGTTATTGACACCATCAAAAAACATGGACTTAACGTTTTTCAAACACTCAAAAATATTAACCTTTATCAAAATTTTTCCTTTTTTCAAAAGGGCTAAATAGTTACCAAAATTCTTCTTTTCTATTGCCTCCTTCAATTTTTCTTTTAATTTTTCATATGTTTGTTGGCAACTATTGGCTGTGTGTGAGGCTTGTTCATACATTCCTTTAAATTGCGAAGTAATTCTATTTTTGTTTAGTTTTTCAGAAGCATATTTTCGTGCAAGTTCTTCATTATTTGCAAAAATGGCTTGTGTGGTTTTTTGTTCAAAATCGTTTTCACTTTGTTGATGCAATTCAAAATATTTTTTAAGCCTTTTTTCTTGAATAATCGCAACAGAAACATTTACAACTGTTTTTTGAACAGCCTCTTTTATTTCTGAAATTATTATCCTTATTGCTTGCTCAGGGTCATTTATACCATTAAAATCTTGCATACCGCAACTATTATTTGGTTTTAGAATATCAGCAACACGTCCAAAAAAAATACCCATAATTTTATTGATTTTTTGTGAAAAAATTAAAAAATAAAATTTAAAAAAAAGCAAATTACATTTCAAAAAAAATGCAATTTGCCTTTAAATTTAGAAATCAAAAATCACCTTTTGAGATTACTCTGCGGATTTTTGCTCCCCCTTTGGGGGTTGGGGGGCTTCTTCTTTTTCATCTTCTTTTTTGCGGTTATCATATTCATTTTTTTGATAACTGTTTCTTGTATCATTTTTGGCTTCTGCTTTATCATAAGCCTCAATAATACGTCTTACAAGTTTGTGGCGTTGTACGTCTTTTCCGTCCAAAAACACAAAACCAATACCATTTACATTTTGCAAAATACGCATACTATCACCAAGACCTGATTTTTGTTTGGGTGGCAAATCAATTTGAGATTGGTCACCTGTAATAACCACTTTGGAATGTACGCCCATACGCGTCAAAAACATTTTCATCTGCGTTTGGGTAGTATTTTGAGCTTCGTCCAACAACACAAAAGCATTGTTCAATGTACGACCACGCATATAAGCAAGCGGTGCGATTTCAATAATACGATTATCAAAATAATATTTGAGTTTTTCGCTTGGAATCATATCGTCCAACGCATCATAAATGGGTCTTAAATAAGGGTCAATTTTTTCTTTCAAATCACCTGGCAAAAATCCCAAATTTTCGCCTGCTTCTACAGCAGGTCTGGTGATAATTATTTTTTTGACACTTTTATTTTTCAATGCTTGTACTGCGAGGGCTACCGCAATATAGGTTTTTCCTGTACCTGCAGGCCCTATTGCAAACACAAGGTCGCTTTTTTTGCAGGCTTCCACGAGTGCGATTTGTCCTGCGGTTTTGGGCTTTATGGTGCCACCTTTTGTACTTGTAACGAGGTCATCACTACTTTGGAGAGCATTTTCTTCTTCAAAAGGTTCTCTGATATTGCCACCTTCGGGCTGGACATATCGCATAACTTGTTCGGAAGTTATTTTACCAAATTTGTGATAATGAAGCAACAACGAATTAACAATTTCATTGATGCGAATAATCTCAGGAGTACTTCCCTGAATACGTAGCTCATTGCCACGTGCGATGATTTTGCTTTTTGGGAAAGCAAGGCTGATGAGGCGGAGGTGTGCGTTTTCAACACCCAAAAATTCAACCAATACCACATCATCAAGCTGAATGATTTTTTCTATCAAAAGGTTAAAAAAAAAATAAGATTGTTTTTTGTATTATAAAAAAGTTATCAGGAATTAGTAGGCAGGAATCAGTAAAACAGCCAATTCGTAGGGGCAACCCTTGCGGTTGCCCAAATTCCTTTTAATTTTAATATAAAAAATTAAAAAAATTACAGTAAAAAAAACCAATTTTGGTTTTAGGGAATACAGAAGAAAAATTAAAAATTTTTCGTTAAATTTTAGTTAAAAAAATTTTTTTTTAACCAAAAACTTTTTGGAATGTATATCAGTAATACACACCAAATAGGGCAAAAAAGCCACTGATAAAGAATAGACGCATTTTAATAAAAGGTTTTTGAATGAATACCTTTGCCTAACAATAAGTAAGCAAATTTTGTTTTGTGAAAATAATGTAATAATTTGGCTTTTGCAAATATTTCTTTAATTTTTTCAATTCTAAATCGCTTCAATTTTTTTTGTACCAATGGACAATCCTTCCCCTATTTTGCCTGATGCAACGGTCTTAGCCAATGCTACTACTTTGTCTAATGCGACACAGGCAGAAAAAACCAAATTTTTTGAAAAGCTCTTTATGCCTCTTTTAGACGCATCTTATAATTTTGCTTTTCGCCTCACTCTGGACGAAGATGATGCTCACGATTTGGTACAAGACACCTATCTCAAAGCATTTCGTTTTGTGGATTCTTTCCAAGAAGGCACCAACGCCAAAGCGTGGTTATTTCGCATTTTAAAAAATAGCTTTATCAATGATTATCGTAAAAAAAATAAACAACCTTCCAAAGTTGATTACCAAGAAGTAGAACAAGCCTACAATTCAGAAGAAGATGCTCCCCAAACCAGCAATACAACTGATTTGCGTGTGGAAGTTCTCCAAGATATGATAGGCGATGAAGTGGCTACTGCACTTAATTCGCTTGCGATTGATTTTCGTACAGTGATTATTTTGTGTGATATTGAAGGTTTTACATACGAGGAAATGTCCAAAATCCTTGATATTCCCATAGGAACTGTACGCTCACGCCTTCACCGTGCAAGACAAATCCTCAAAGAAAAACTAAAAAGTTATGCTAAAAAATATTATAGAGTGGAGGAGGAAGAAGAATTGTAAATGATAAATGTTAAATGATGAATGATAAATGAAACAGCCAAATTTCAATGTTGAATGATAAATGAAACAACCAAATTCAGATTTTCAAACCTATAAGGTTTTAAAAACCTTATAGGTTTAATTGGCTAACAACAAATATTTAGGTTTTAAAAACCTTATAGGTTTAATTGGCTAACAACAAATATTTAGGTTTTAAAAACCTTATAGGTTTAATTGGCTAACAATAAATATTTTACACCCATTATTTATAAAATCCCCCAAAAACACATTTTGATACATATATTTGCATTTTGATATAATTATGACCAAATTTTTTTTTGTTGATGTTAATGTTGAAATCGTAAAAGCGTGGCAAAAGGTATTTGAAAATGTGGAAAACATCACAATCGCAGAAGGTTCTATTTTTGATTTTCCTGCTGATGCAATTGTAAGCCCTGCTAATAGTTTTGGATTTATGAATGGAGGTATTGATTTTGTAATTTCCAAAAATTTAGGTTGGCATATTGAAAAAAAACTACAAAAAGTCATCAGAGAAAAATATTTTGGTGAGCTTTTGGTTGGACAAGCTGAAATTATCGCTACTGACCATACATTATTTCCATATTTGATTTCTGCACCTACTATGCGAACTCCTATGACAATTCACAGAACACCAAATGTGTATTTGTGTATGAAAGCAATATTAAATTTGGTAAAATATGGGAAATTTGAAGATGGCACGCCTATCCATCAAAAAGTAAAAAGTATTGCATTGTCAGGTTTGGGAACAGGTGTTGGACAAGTTGCACCGTTGGTGTGTGCAAGACAAATGCGTATTGCGTGGGAAGATGTAATACACGAAAAACATATCACAAAAGAAAATTGGGACGAAATGCGTTCTAATTATGCGTATTTCTATACACACGAATTAGATGATTTAAAATATGATATTCCTTAAATTTAGACTTTAATAAAAAATATTAAAAAACATAAAAAATGCGGAATACTCAATATACCGCATTTATTTTTTCTAAAAACAACCATTTATTTTAATAATTATAAAATAACTTTTTGCATAAAAAAAAGTATAAAAATAAAAAATAAAAAAGACAAAAAGAAAACGAAAAACAAAAATGCGATTTTTTATAAAAATAATATTGTATTTCTTCGCATATATGCCTTTGTGGGTGTTGTATGGGATTTCTAATGTGATGTTTGTGATAGTTTTTTATGTAGTAAAATATCGTAAAAAACTTGTATTAAAAAACCTAAAAATGTGTTTTCCTGAAAAATCAGACAAAGAAATTCATAAAATTTGTAGAAATTATTATTTATTTTTGACTGATTTAATCGTAGAAACCCTTAAAATGCTTACTTTTTCAGAAAAACAGATGAAAAAAAGAATGTATTTTAAGGATTTGGCTTTGGTGGAAAAATTACAAAAAGAAAACAAAAATTTTTTCCTAATGCTTGGACACGTAGGAAGTTGGGAATGGGGTTCTGCAGCGTTTCAACTACATACAGATTTTCAGATTTTGGTCATTTATCGCCCATTAAGAGATGTTTTTTTTGATAACTTTGTAAAAAAATTGCGAACACGTTTTGGACAAGAAGCTACCAGTATGAAAAATACATTACGCAATATTATTCGCCTAAAAGATACTCCAAATGCAACCGCATTTATTGCTGACCAACGCCCTGAAAACAATAAAGATGCTATTTGGGTAGATTTTTTTGGACAAAAAATTGATTTTTTGCAAGGAACAGAAGTTTTAGCCCAAAAATTTGATTATCCTGTGGTTTTTGCCAATGTTACACGTCCAAAACGTGGTTATTATGAAATCACACTTGAATTTATTACCGAAAATCCAAAAAACACACCCAAAGGCGAAATTACGCAAATTTTTGCCTCAAAATTAGAAAACCAAATTCGCCAAAATCCACACCTTTGGCTTTGGTCACATGATAGATTTAGAAATTTTTTTTAATGCTGAATGTTAAATTATGAATTATGAATTATTTTAAACAATGGATATTTTTGTTCGTTGATTCCTCATTAAACTTTAAATAGAAAATGAAAATTTTAGAAGAAATATCTGCTCAAAGCATTGAAGCCATTGCAGAAAAATATTTTTTATCTGTAAAAAGCAGTGTGAAATTCCCTGAATTGGTGTGTCTTTGTTATGACCAATTAAATACACCTAAAAATCAATCTACTAATGAATGTAGAGGATTGGTTTTAGCTGAAAATAAAGTAATTTGTTATCCTTTTTATAGATTTTTTGATTACAATCCTAAATTGGATATTTTGGATTTTGTAAATGGAAAATTTTATGAAAAAATAGATGGAAGCATTTGTGTTTTGTATTGGTACAAAGATAGTTGGCATATTTCTACCAAAACCACTCCCACAGGAGAAGGGTACATAGGAAAAAATACATCAATTTCTGTTTCAGATTACTTTTTTGAAGTATTGGGGGCAAGGATAGAAAAATTAAATCCCAAATACACCTACATTTGTGAGTTTAAATTTCCAAGTGATATTTCTTACCTTGTAAAATCTACTGAACCAAGTATAACGCTCATAGGTATTCGTGAGCAAGAAACTTTGAAAGAATTGAATATTGAATCATTTAGTAATATATTTGATGTTTTACAAAGCAAAAAATTTAATTCTGTGGAAGAATTAAATAATTATGTTTGTGGCTTAAACCCAAATGTTTCAGAAGGTTTGGTATATGTGTCTAATGAGCTTGATAAAAATAATAACTTTGTTAGATATAAAATTAAATCTCCTCAATTTGAGTTAATCAGGCTACTAAACGTTAAAAATGTAAATGACCCTCTAAACGAAAAACGATTAAATTTTATTTGTAGAGTAAATTCTCACAGGACTTTTCTTGAAGGTAAATATGAGGTGTTAGGTTCATTAGCAACAAAAATAGATGAAACAATTTCTAAAGTTAAAAAAGAAATTGAAGAACATTCTCATTTAACAGAAAAAAAAGAAGTAGGCTTATTAAATATTTCTACTGAAGCAAAAACCGAATTGTTTAGATTGCTTGATAAAAAACCAAAGGTTTTGATTTGGTAATTTTTTTCTAATATTTAAAGTTTTATTTATAAAATTATACTGTTGTTGTGTGTTTAGAAAAATGCAAGCACAATACAAATATACATCTACTACATAGAAAAGCACAAAAGATAATATTATTATTTTTCGTTACCAACAACACATTGTATAGAATTTGCTCGCTAAAAACCAAATAAAATTCTGTTTCAAGTTTAAGGCGAAGCCAAACTTGGAACTGCTTTTCTTGCAAGTTTTCAACTTGCGGTTTGCAAAGCAAACCTACTGCAATATCAAAGCAAGGAATTATTTTTGTGTGATTTGTGTTTGTTTTTTTGTGGTACGCAAGTTGAAAACTTGCCAAAAGGCAGTTCCAAGTTACGCTACGCTTGAAACTTAAAACAGAATAATATTTGGTTTTTTTAGATAAACTTGGAGGAGTGGGGGAATCCACCACCAAATACCAACCCAATGCCTGTGCCTACAAGTGTTGTAGGTAGTACAAATTTATTATAACAAATATTTAACTTATAAAAATTATGACACAAGAAGAATTTGAACAATCAAAAAAAAAATTTCAGAAAAATGGGCAGACGCTCATTTTAATTCATTTAAAGAATATGACTGGGATAAATTCATCAGAGTGGAAGATGCAAGTAAGCAATTTGGTTCAACAAGGGTAAAATATGAATTGTATAAAGATGGAGCAATAATAACTCCTTATTTAGACAACATGGGTAATTATAAACCTTATAGAGATAAAGCGAATATCTTGATAGCTCAGTATGAAAATTTTAATTTAAATTGTGATTACAATAGTTTTTACATTGAATGTCAAAAAAATATATCCACAAGATGGAATATTTGGGAATTTATACTTTATTCAAATGGGAGTTATGAAAGTAAATTCATTTGGAACAATGAGGCAGATTTAGAAGAATTGAACAAGAAAGTAAAAAAATGGTTGGGTTCTATTTATGATAGCTCTTTTGAGAGAATATTTACGAAATGTCAAGATTTAGAAACATCTTGGGATTTTGAAACAGAAGTTATTATTTATTTCTATCAAGAAAAGTCACCTATCATAAGTTTTAATACTCCTGAAAATAGTCATTTCACGTTTAATATTTTTTTGGAGCAACTATATTCAAATGATGAAAATTATTTTGTTCAGCACAGGCTATCTGCAATACAAGATGATTTTAAAAAATTAAGTGAAAAAATGTATAATTTAATGAATTATGGTGATTTAAAAGAAAAATATTCTCAATGGAATGTAGCGAAATTTATTATAGGGAAAAATAAACCAAATTGGTATTTTGATGCAGATGATAATATTATTTCATTTGAATGGTACGATATTTTACCAGTTCTTTGAAGTGTTCCTAACCTAAAATGTGCTAAAAAAGATGTTGTTATGCGAAGTACTTTACATTGTAGTTATTTTTGTGTGGTCGTTTTTCTGTAAATTCACCCATCTATTTCAAGTTTATTCATAAAATACAAAATATTATTCTGTTTCAAGTTTTCAACTTGGAACTATATTTTTAGCAACTTTTCAACTTGCGTATCATAAAAAAACAACACAAAAATCAAGCTAAAAAAACCTCTATTGTAACCTTTATGTTGCAAACCGCAAGTTGAAAATTTGCAATAATGTAATGTTCCAAGTTACGCTTCTCTAAACTTGGAGCAGAATATTATTTGGTTTTTGATATACTTGGAACAGTTGGGGGAAGTTACAAACCTATAAGATTTTTAAAAACCTTATAGGTTTGATTATCAATATTCTGTATTAAAAGGATAAATTTAACACATTCCACAAAAATTGTCAGATAACCAAAAAGGTTGTCTGACAATTTTTGTGGAAAAAGAAAAAAACAATATTTTGTAGTACACACTTTTAGTGTGTATCTTTGTCAAAGTCTCATTTAACTATGTTTTCACACACTGAAAATGTATATTACATTATTCTTCCACAAAAATTGTCATAGAATCTATTTTTTCTCTGTTTTTTTGTTTTCTTTGATTTTTACCTTGTCTTTATCTTTCAGGTTTTTGGTAATGGCGTTAAAAGGTGCTATTACTACTTCCTCACCCATTTGCAAGCCTTTTGTAATTTCAATATTTTCAAAATCACTAATACCTGTTTCTACTTCACGCAAAGAAACTATATTATTTTTTTTATCATATACAAAAACATATTGTTTTGGTTTTTCAATTTTGCGTTTAGTTTCAGATTTTTCGTCCTTTTTTTCTTCGGTTTTTGTATTGGCTTTTTGGGTTTTATCTTGTTTCATTTCTTTTACTTCATCGTCGGTACGTGTGGTAACTGCTTCAATAGGCACAACAGGAATTTGTTTTTTTGTTTGTGTAATGATATTTACAGAGGCAGTCATACCAGGACGAAAAGGCGAAAGATTGCTGTTTTTTTCCACCAAATCACTATAAGATTCATTTAAAATACGAATTTTTACCTTAAACTCTGTTACAGCGTCAGCACTTGCGGTAGCATTGGCAGTATTGGCAATTTCAGTAACAATTCCCTCAAATTTGCGGTTAGAACTCAAATAAGAATCCACTTCAATAATTACTTTTTGGTTTGGTCTTACCTTCACGATGTCATTTTCATTTACATTTACCTCTACTTCCATAGAATTAAGGTTTGCCAATCTAAGCATTTCAGTACCAGCCATTTGAGCAGTTCCTACCACTTTTTCGCCTTTTTCAATATTAAGTTTTGAGATAGTTCCTGTGGTGGGTGCATAAATTTCAGTACGAGCAAGATTATTCATTTGTTGATTTAATGTTGCTTGTGAGCCTTGCGTATTGTAGCGTGCAGATTCAATGCTTTGTTCTGTTGCAGCAACTTGTTGCAAACTTACTTCATAGTTGGTTTTAGCTTGGAGATATTCAATTTCAGAAGTAATTTTTTGGTCAAAAAGTTTTTTTGCGCGTTCATATTCAATTTTGAGGCGTTGCATTTCTGATTTTCTTTGTAAAAGTGTAACTTGTGCTTGTGCCAAATTAGCTTTTACAGAATTAAAATTAGCTTTTGAGCTTTCTACCACGTCCCTCAAAATGTCAGGGCGTATGCGAGCCAATAATTGCCCTTGTGTAACGAGGTCGCCTTCTTTAATAAGCACTTCCACGATTTCGCCTGATACTTCTGGGCTGATTTTTACTTCGGTTTCAGGTTGAATTTTGCCTGATGCACTTACTTGTTCGCTGATGTCAGCATTTTTTACTGAAGAAACAGAAATTTCTGTGATTTTTTCGGTTTTATTATTTCCAAATACAAGATAAAGCCCACCAATTATAAGCAACACACTCATAACAACTTGCCAAGCTTTCCAGCCTTTACGTTTTGCCATTTTTTTATGATTTTTTTTAGAAAAAGTTTTATAAAAAAGTTTTAATTAAAAAAAGATGTTTTTTTAATGTTTTTGCGTTTGGATTATATGTGCAAAAGCAAAAAGATTTATTACAAAATATTAAAAAAATGTATATACTTATCATAAATACTTTTGACACTTCATTGAGATAAAAAAAATAAAAATAAATTTAAAAAAATTGTTTTCTAAAAAAAAAATAATAGTTTTGTATGTTTTTGGTATAATTTTTCCATAATTTAAAACCTAAACATAATAAAATTTGCTATTGAAACGCAAATCAAACAATAAAAAAAATTGTTAATCACAAAAAAATAAACATCAAAAATTAAATGGGTATCAACGAGATTATCTTTTTTACAGGTTTTTTGCTCTTTATTGGGGCAATGTTAGCATTGGATTTGGGCGTTTTGAGTAGTAACGACAAACCTGTGAGTTTTAGAGAAGCAGCCACTTGGAGTGCGGTTTGGATTTTATTAGCGTTAGGTTTTTATGTAATTTTGCTAAATTATGGGGAGTTAATACATGGCATTTATACCATAGATGACCTCAACAAAGTAGTAAAACTTTATGTAGATAGTCCAGAGGAAGTTACAATAAATGCAAATAATCTACAACAAAGTTTCCAATCTTATCGCAATCTTTTGGCATTAGAATTTATAACAGGTTGGTTATTGGAATATTCGCTTTCTGTGGATAATATTTTTGTGATAATTTTGATATTTACTTCTTTTAAAGTACCACAAGAATATTACAAAAAAGTGCTTTTGTATGGTATTTTGGGTGCAGTATTTATGCGTTTCGTATTCATATTCGCAGGTTCAGTACTTATACACCAATTTAATGGAATTTTATTATTTTTTGGTGCTTTGTTGATTTATTCAGGGATTAAAATGTTTTTTGTTGATGAAGACGAAAGCATTGATACTGAAAATCACTCTGTTGTAAAATTTGCTTCGCGTTATTTTGCAGTTACCAAACAATATGATGGAGATAGATTTTTTGTAAAAGATTTGGAGCGTGCCAAAACATTTGTTACGCCTTTGTTTGTGGTGGTTTTGATTATTGAATTTACAGATTTATTGTTTGCAGTGGATTCAGTTCCTGCGGTATTTGGTGTAACACAAGACCCTTACATTGTATTTTTCTCTAATATTTTTGCCATAATGGGTTTGCGTTCTATGTTTTTCTTTTTGTCCAATATTATGCACTTGTTCCATTATTTGAAAACAGGTTTGGCGTTTTTGTTGGTGTTTATTGGTGTAAAAATGCTTGTTCCACACGATTATCTTAAAGCAATACACTATAAAACAGAACATTCTTTGTGGGTTATTTTGGCTATTTTGACCATAAGTGTAGTTGCATCTTTGCTTTTTCCGAAAAAACACGAAAATTAATGGTAAATGTTGAATGGTAAATGGTAAATTGTGAATGGTAAATGAAACAGCTAATACAAAATGTTTAAGGTTCAAAGTTTAAGGTTTAAATCTAATTCCTGATACCTTTTCCTGATTCCTGACGCCTTTCTTCTGATTCCTGACGCCTTTCTTCTGATTCCTGACACCTTTTTCCTGATACCTGATACCTTTTTCCTGACACCTTTTCCCTTTTTTCTAATTCATTTTTGAAGTTTTGAAAATAAAAACGTAATTTTGCATAAGATATGATTAAATGGAAGTAGTTTGCTTTATTTCAAAAAAATAAAACAAAAATTTTAACGTTGCATCAATGTTATATTTTGGTATTTTTGTACTGATACCTGATACCTTACTACTTTCACCTAAAAAATATCTTTATATCATTTTTTATAAAACACTAAAAATCTTATTGTTTTTTTTAATCTTTTTCTACTGTGGATAAAGTAAGACTCAAAATTGTAGGACTTTCGTCCAATCATGGCAATTCATTTGCAATGATACTGGCAGATACCCAAAGTATGCGTAGATTGCCCATTGTGATAGGTATATTTGAAGCACAAGCTATTGCGATTGAAATAGAAAAGATACGCCCGCACCGTCCTATGACACACGATTTATTCAAATCTTTTGCTGAAGCATTTGAATATCACGTTACCGAAATTTTAATAAATGACTTGCGCGAAGGTGTATTTTTTGCTAAAATCGTATGTACTGACGGTACTAAAAATATTGAAATAGATGCACGCCCTTCTGATGCAGTAGCCATAGGTATTCGTTTTAAAGTGCCAATTTATACCACCGAAACCATACTTCACGAGGCTGGCATATTGGATAATTCGCTTTCAGAGGAGGAAGAAGAAGAAAATACTGAAAAAGCAAAAAATACTGAAGATGATGCTGATGAATTGCACCAACATTCCGTAGAAACGCTTGAAGCACTGCTCAAAGAAGCCATAGAAAAAGAAGAATACGAGAAAGCAGTCCATATAAGGGACATTATTAAGAAAAAACAAAAAAAATAATTTTTTGGAGCTTTTTATATTTTATCTTATTTTTAATCAAAAATGCTTATATCAATATTTACTTTCTCCCTCAAATAACAAAATCTACTTTCTAATCTTGCTTTAAACAATTTTTTAAAAATTTTTTTTGTAAAATAATGAAATTCAACTTTAAAGGATATATTGAAAATATAAAAAATGGAGATAATGAAGACAAAAAAAATTTTTTGAAAGAATATGAAGATATTGTAGGAAAAATAACCTCCCTCAAAAAAGAAAAATGGTTTAAAAATTATGTCAAAAAATTTAGTGATTATGTCATTATCCCTGATACAGATGACACTATAAGAGCGTTGGATTGGGATTTACTCGTAAAACTTATTTTTGCTTCTTTTTCTTCCACCGCAGAATATAGCCTTGAAAAAACAAAAGATAATATTGTTTATGTTGCCCTGAAAGTCAATGTTACCAGCGAAAACCAAAATGTAACCAAATCAATGGACGAACTATGGGCTTTCCAAATTCAAAGACTTTTTGATATTTATATCAGCGAACAAATGAACCTCGAAAAATTGTTCAGATTAGAAAAACCTGAAAAAAAAGCTATCAAATGGAAACGTAAAGAGCTTATCAAACACGCCCAAAAACAATGGGCAAAAATCCACCTCCAACTGCTCAATTATCCTGATTATGTGTATAATTATCATCACATTACAGAACTTATAGAAAATTTGGAATTTGAAACCAGCAAAAAAATTCTTTTTTCTAAGAATTAAATTCTTATCTGATACCTAAAAATAAATTTAAAAAATTTATTCCTTAATTTTTTCACGTAATTTTACCTTCAACCACTTGGGAAATTATTTTACATGAAAAAAAATCAAAAAATATGCTTTTTTGTGCTGATGTTGTTTGTGTGTATGTTACACACAAACCACACAAAAGCCCAAAATAAAAGTGTAGCTGATAGTCTTTGGAAAATTCTTAATTATTCAACATCACCAAAAGAACGCTTTTTGTCTAATCTTAATCTTGCAAGATATTATGCTATTTATAACCTTGATAGCCTAAAAATAGTGTTAGAAAATGCTTCTGTTATTTCAAATCAAATACAAGATAATACCCAAAAACCGCTTTTATTATCTTTTTGGGGTTATTATTATACCAGAATAAGAGATTTTGACAATGCAATTCTATATTATGAAAAATGTTTGAATGTAGTTGATTCCTCAAAACATCAAAAAATGATTCCCCAAATACTCAGTAATTTGGGTTCTGTGTATCTTGACAAACAAATTCATGACAAATCACTTTATTATTATCAAAAAGCATTAAAATTATTTTCCCAAAACAAAGAAAATAATACTGCGATTGTTCTCAAAAATATTGCTACCTTATACGATAAACAAGAAAATAGAAATTATGCCATTGAATACTACCAAAAAGCTATTTTGGAAGCCCAAAGGTTTAAAGATAAAAATTTAGAAGCAATTTGTTTGAAAGATTTGGGAAGTGTTTATAATGATATGGGTAAAATAGAAACAGCATTTTTATACATAGAAAAAAGCCTTAAAATATTTATAGAAATCAATAATATAAGAGAAATTGCAAGTTGTTATTTGCATTTTGCACACATTTACAACAATAAAAATGACCTCCAAAATGCACTTAATTATTATCAAAAAGCATTAGATTTGGGCGAAAAAATTGGTGTAAATAATGCTTCTTGTGTGCCTTTGCAAGGAATTTCAAATATTTATCTTAAACAAAATAATCTCCCAAAAGCAGAAGAATATTCTTTGAAAGCCTTTGATATTGCCAAAAAAAACAAATTACCTTTGGATATGAAAGAGGCTTGTAGAACGCTTTACCTCATCAAAAAACGACAAAATCAAAACGCAGAAGCATTGCAATATTTTGAAGATTTTAAAAATATTAGTGATACTTTGTTAAATAAAGAAAAAATACAGAAAATCGCACAACTTGAAACAAACTTCCAAGTAAGCCAAAAACAAAACGAAATCAATATCCTCAATCTTAACAAAACACTCTTAGAAAAAGATAATCAACTGCAAAAAATAGAAAATGAACGACAAAAAAATGCTAAACTTGCCCTCCAAAAACAAGCAGAAGCTGACAGACTTTCCGCCCTTGCACGCCAAGAAAAGGACAAACGCAAACAAGATAGCCTTTTTACACTTGCACAACGCACCCAACTTGAAGCAGATAATCTTAAAATAAAAGAAAAACAACTTGAAACTGAAACCAAAAACAAAACCTTAGAAATTCTCAAAGAAAAACAGGCAAAAGAACTCCAACAAAATATAAATTATTTGATTTTTGGCATTTTATTTTTGCTTATAATTGCCATTTATTTGGTATTTCAAAATATGCGAAAAGAACGAAAAGCAAAAAAAATGATTGAACAACAAAAAGATAAAATTGCGATACAAGCCCAAAATTTGGAAGAAGTAAATCAATGGAAAGACAAAATTTTTGGCATCATTGCACACGATTTGCGAAGTCCATTAGCAGGTTTTCAAAGCGTAGGCAGGCAAATAAGTACTTATCTCAAAAAAAACAACCTTGAAAAAATAGAAAAAATAGGAAATGTGGTAGAACAAAATGCAAAAAAAGTAAGCGGAATTTTGGATAATTTGTTGCATTGGGCAATGCTCCAAACGCAAGGAATTAGGCTTTTTCCAACCAAAATTTTATTATATGATTTTACCCAAAATTTTATAAAAGATATTGAAAATATCAATGTTCAAAATCTTATCCCAAAAGATTTTATCATAGAAACTGACGAAATTGCACTTTCGGTTATTTTGCGAAATATTATCAATAATGCCCAAAAATATACACCCAATGATGGGAATATTTGGATAGAAATTAAAAATCAAAAACAAAGTAATAATGAAAATAATAAGGAAGAAAAAAAAACTTCGCAAATTTGCATCAGCATTTCCAATACAGGCGAAGGCATTTCACCTGAAAAACTAAAAAATTTATTTACCCAAAAAGTCCAAAGCCAACAAGGATTGCAAGGACAAGAAGGTACAGGAATTGGGCTTATGCTCTGTCAATCTTTTGCTGAAAAAATGAATGGAAGAATAATTGCTGAAAGTATTTTAGGACAAAAAACAACATTTAACATATTATTACCGCATATATGCGAATATTAGCCATAGAAGATGATTTATTATTTGCCAATGATTTAGAATTTTTTGCAGAAGAATTAGATTATACCATTCAAATAGTGGATAATGCAAAAGATTTTTTTTTAGTCATTGCAGAATTTGAGCCTGACGTAATCCTTTTGGACATCAAAATAAAAGGCAATATGAATGGCTTAGAAGTTGCAGAAAAAACTGCATTATTGTATAAAAACTTGCCTATTATCTTTGTAACTTCGTTTGATGACAGGGATATTTTTGAAAAAGCAAAAAAAGTAGAGCCTTTTGCCTACATTATAAAGCCTTTTGATGCCAAAATATTACAAAATGCCATAGAATTGGCTTTTTATAAAAATCAAAATATCATTCAACGAGAAAGTGATTTTCAGGGTTGGCATCAAGATATGTTAGTCAAAAATAATATTTTTTTTAAGGTAAATAATGCCCTCCACAAAATCATTTTGCAAGATATTATTTATTTGGAAGCCTCAGACAAATATGTGAATGTCATCACCAAATTCAAAGAATATTTGGTTAGAATTACCTTACAAGAACTTTCTTTAAAACTCCCTGAACAGGTATTTGTACGCATACATCGCAGTTATATCATCAACATTAATTTTTTGGAAACCATTTATCCCAAAGATAATGAAGTTCAAATTATGGGCAAACGCCTTTCTTATACCGAAAAATACAGCGAGGAATTGTTAAAAAAATTGAATTTGA
>JAAFIN010000113.1 GCA_013297825.1 Cytophagales bacterium | reverse complement strand
AAATAACTTTTCCTAATGTAATTGGTGAAACTTTTATAATCCATATAAATCCTTCATTGATGGAAGGAACTTATAGTTACTCTTACCTTGTGCATTATGCCCCAAACGGTGATATGATTGATGCTTTACAACTTAGCGGACAGGCGGGTTATGTGGATATGCAACAATCTTGGGCAAGCCAAATTCAAAAAAATGGCAAAATCCAAACACAACACACGCTTTGGCAAAGAGCTGAAACAGGAACAGCAGAAGATTTTAAAGAAAATGACGAAACTTTTTTTCAAGTGCAAAACAACGGAAAAGTTCAATTTATTAAAAAAACCTACGAAAGTATCACAGGTGAATTTGCTGACGAAAATGGCAGTTTTAGAATTATCAAAACGCATAACAACATCAAAGTAATATATGCCAACGAACAAGAAAAAGAACTTGAAATCGTAGCTTATAACCAAAAAAATAATAAAATTTTGGTAAAAATGCCACAAAGCAATGTTACTACTGAACTTTCTTTTAACTTGGATAAAACGGAACTTGTCTGTAACACAGACCAAAAAAATACTTTTAGACAATTAAAACGTGTGTTTTAGGTTCAAAAGTTCAAGGTTCAAAAGTTTAATAAATTTCTGTTAATTTCATTTATTTTATTCTTCAAAAAAATCCTCAAAACGCAAAAAGTTTTGGGGATTTTTTTTATGTGGTAAATTTTTCTATTTTTGATAAAAATAACCAATATGTTTTAGTTGTTTTGACTTTAACTTATACCTTTTTCCTAAACAAATGACATATTTCAAAAATAATTATGTTTTTATAATTTTTATTTTGGTATTTTTTGTAAATAATATTTTTGCACAAAAAAAACAAATTTCCAAAATAGCGTTTGGTTCTTGTAGTCATCAAACAAATGATTTACCTATATTTGATGCAGTTATCAAACAAAAACCTGATTTATTCATTTTTTTGGGTGATAATATTTATGGTGATACAGAAGATATGCAAACATTACAAGAAAAATATAATCTATTAGCAAATAAACCTACTTTCAAACGCCTCAAAAAGAATGTACCGCTTATTGCTACTTGGGACGACCACGATTTTGGAAAAAATGATGCAGGGCGACATTATAGTCAAAAAGAAGCCTCAAAAAAGATTTTTTTAGATTTTTTTGATGAGCCAAAAGACAGCGAAAGACGAAAAAGAAAGGGAATTTATACCTCTTATTTTTATAAAACAGAAGGTAAAATCTTACAAATTATTGTTTTGGACACACGTACTTTTAGGGATAATTTGAAAATTTATAATGGGGAATTTTCCAACAAAAAAGAATTTAATTATACGCTGGATTATGCACCTTATTCATCTAAAGAAACAGATTCTACACTTTTGGGAAAAACACAATGGACGTGGCTTGAACAAGAACTCAAAAAACCTGCTGACATACGAATTGTTGCATCAAGTACGCAATTTGGAATTTCATATAATGGTTATGAAGCTTGGGAAAATTTCCCTCACGAAAAACAACGTTTTTTGGATTTAATAAAAAAAAACAAAGCAAATGGCGTGATATTTATTTCTGGTGATGTGCATTATGCAGAGCTTTCCGCACAAAAAAATCAAAATTCATATCCTATTTATGACCTTACTTCAAGCGGATTGTCCTCTACTTGGGATTTTGCTGCACCTAATACCAATCGCATACAAGAGCCAGTTATGGAAAATAATTTTGGTTTAATTACCATTTTTAAAGAAAAAAATGACATCAAAATTTCTTTGGAAATTTTGGATATTACCCAACAAAAACGAATACAAAAAGTAATTGATTTAAAAGAAATTAGAAATTAGGGGAAAGGGATAAGTAGAAAGGGGAAATACAAAACAGTTAGATTGCTACAAAATAATAACAAAAAGTTCTTATACCATTCCTAAATTGGTTCTTCTGCGATTTCAACTTTTGGAGGGTTTGAAACCCTCCAAAAGTTTTTAACAAGGATTTTTTTGGAAAACCACTTTTGTTTTAGTATAGTTGTTTCATTCAATATTTATCATTCACCATTAAAAAAACGCTTTCCCCAATCCACGCATAAAATTCATCACCAAAATGTACATCATCAGGTAATAATTTTTTCTTTGAAATTTTTTCATTGATGGCTTTTTGTGTGATTTCTTTTTGAAGATTTATCAAAGAAATATCTTGTTCTTTGCTTATTTTTTGCAAAACTTCACAGTATTTTTCTACTTGTTCCTTGAATTTGCTGGTAATTGGTGTAGGTGTAAGCAACACAGGAATTATATTTTTTTGTTGTAATATTTTTAAAATATTTAAAATATTTTTTTCAAATAATGCCAATGAAAAATTACTATAAGCGTCATTTATACCAAATTCCAACAATACAATTTGAGGGTTTTTATCCAAAACTTTTGTTTGAATATTGTTTAAAGCGTGGTCAGTACGCCAACCATTGTGTCCTTCATTAAGCACTTCTATTTGTGAAATATCCTTTTTAAGCAGATTTAAAAGGATTTTTGGATATGGTTTTTCTACTGCTTGATAACTTCCTACTTTAAAACCTCTTGTAATGCTATTGCCAAAACATACAATTTTAAAAGGTATTTTTGGATTTTTTTTTGCATTAAAAAAAGTATCTTTTGTATTTTTATTGATGTAATTTTTTATGTTTTTGCACGCTATTTTTTCAAAAAGTGAATCAATAATAGTGGTGTCAATTTGGACTTTCTCAATAATTTTATTCTCAATAATTTTATTTTCTGTAAAAAAATCATTTTTTGAAACGTTATTTTTTGAAAAATCATTTTTTGAAACATTTTCACAAAAAAAGAAAATAAACGAAAAAAATACGCAAATAAAAAATATTTTGGGCATAAAAAATAAGATATTTTTAAGGCTTTGTCATTTTAAAAATATTGGTCAGACCTTCGTAAATTACGGTGCAGACCAATATTTTTGAAAAATTGTAATAAATTTCTTTAAATGAAACTATTGTTCAATAAACGTTAAAATGTCTGACATTATCATTTATTTTCGTTTAAACCTATAAGGTTTTAAAAACCTTATAGGTTTAGACAACCGACAAATTAATATTTATTGAACACTATTTTGGAACACGGATTTTACGGATTAACACAAATTTTCACGGATTTTTTCTTTTTTTAAAGGCTATTTAATTCCTAATTCCTAATTCTCCATTCTTTCTTTTCAATTTGCTATGATGATAACCATAACTAAAATAAACCGCAAGCCCCACCAACATCCACACACCAAAACCAATCCAGTTGCCAATGCCCAATTCAGTCATTAGATAAAAATTAGTCAAAAGTCCCATTACAGGAATTAGCGAAAGATTATAATATGCAGTAAGCGAAAGCATCACCAACACCACAACCCCAAAAATCCACAATGGAATACGTCTTACGAATATTTCCCAAATAGTTTTTTGTTGTTCTTCTTGCCATTTTTTGCGATTTTGTTCCAAACTTGCTTTTTTATTTTTCCAATTTGTGAGTTCTTTTTCGGTATTTTTAGGAATTATTTTAAAGTCATTTTCTTGTTTTTCTAAGGCAATTTTTTCACGCATTTGCACTCGTTGATTGCTCATATTAAAAAAATCAGTTACTTCATCATTATTATAATGTGCATAACTGCCAAAAACACCCAATAAAACCAAAGGCAACACAAAACGCCCCCCAATCACAGGTACACGAAAACGGTTTTTTTGGGTTTGGTTGAGTTTTTCGGTGTCCAATAATAAAATTCCACCAGAAACCAACGTAAAAGCAAATAAAGTTCCGATACTTGTAAGGTCGGTAACTTCGGTAAGATTAAGAAATAATGCAGGAATAGCCACCAAAAGCCCTGTTGCAACCGTAGAAACGTAAGGCGTTTTGTATTTTGGGTGAATTTTACCAAACATTTCAGGCAAAAGTCCATCTCTGCTCATTGTCATCAAAATACGTGGTTGTCCTAATTGAAACACCAAAAAAACGCTTGTAATCGTAACTACTGCACTTGTTGCAATAATGCCAGCCATAAAATCCAAATTATTCAACGCAAAAACGTGTGCCAATGGGTCGCCAACTTGTAATTCTTTGTAACTTACCATTCCTGTAAGCACCAACGCAATCAACACGTACAAAACCGTACAAACCGCCAAAGAATACAACATAGCACGAGGCAAATCACGTTGTGGATTTTTACATTCTTCTGCGGTTGTGGAAATGGCATCAAAACCAATATACGCAAAAAATACCGCAGAAACGCCTTTTAATACACCAGAAAGTCCATTAGGTGCAAAAGGCGACCAATTATCAGGTTTTACATAAAAAGCACCCACAACAATAACCATAGTAACCACCAATAATTTGATAATTACCATAATATTACTTGCATTTTTGCTTTCTTTGATACCAATATACACCAAACTTGTGATAATAACGGTAATAAACAACGCAGGAATATCAGCAATTACCCTAAAACTTCCAATTTGTGGGGCATTTTGCCAAGCAAAATATGCTTCTTTGAGGCTTTCAGGTAATTCTTTAAAAACTTGCCCATTTTTTAATAAAAAACTTACTTTTTCAAATCCTCTTGAAGCAGAAAGATAATCCATTGTGAGATATTCAGGGATTTTTAAGCCAATGCCAGTCATCAGTCCTGTGAAATAATCAGACCACGAAATCGCAACTGCTATGTTGCCAATGGCATATTCCATCACCAACGCCCAACCCAATATCCAAGCAATCAATTCGCCAAATGTAGTGTATGCGTAAGTATATGCACTTCCACTAAGCGGAATACAAGATGCAAATTCTGCATAACACAAGGCAGAAAATAAACAAGCTACTGCGGTAAAAATAAACAAAAATATAACCGCAGGACCTCCATTGTAAGAGGCATTGCCAATGGTGCTAAAAATACCTGCACCTACCACCGCAGCAATTCCAAAAGCTACCAAATCACGTAATTGAAGGTTTTTTTGGAGATTGTGTTCTTCATTTGAAGAACTATCCTGCAAGATGTCATTTATATTTTTTTTGCGAAAAAGCTGTTTCAAGTAATTATGAATTAGGAATTATGAATTAGGAATTATTTTAAAAATAATCTTTAATGTGGTTTATAAAGACTTAACTACTTATTTAAAAAAACTATAAAATAAGAAATTATAAAAATTTTGCTTTATTTGATTTTTGTGCTTCATTTTCAAGACATTTTTTGATGTTTTTTAAATTTTTTACAAAAATATCAGAAATAGAATAAGATGCAATATGTGTTTTTAAAGTAGAAATAAAATCGAGATTTGGATTTTTGTTAAATACAGTAAAAGTTAAATGTGTGGTGCTATCATTCAAAGACATATAAATTTGTTCTGTCAAAATACCTTCTGTCATAATGGGAAATCCTTTTGCATTGTAAATGCTCAAACGCCTTTTTTTATTGGGAATTACTTCCACAATATCCTCGTCCCAAATAATGCCTTGTTCATTTTTTTCTTTAAAACATCTGCGTGTGCTACCAATTGCTCCATCAGGAATTTTGTCTGTGTTTAATGCTGTAATATGGTCAACATAAATTGACCAATTAGACGCATTTTTTGAATTACCCAAATATGCAAACACTTTTTCAACAGGTTGTTTTATTTCTATGGATAATGCAATACATTTATAACCTACTTCTTGATTATTTCTAAACGAACTAAACATTATTAAAAAAAATAACGAAACAACAATTAATAATGTAATCCCAAATATAATTTTAAAAAATAATTTTAGCATAGAAACTTAGGTTTAAGATTCAAAAGTTCAAAGTTCAAAAAGCTCAAAGGTTCAAAATAAAAAAATGGCTTTTAAGCCTTTTTGAGCTTTTTTGAGCTTTTTTAAGCTTTTTGGGCTTTTTTAAACTCCTTAAACCTTAAACCTTTATTTTACAAGTTCTTTCATTAGCCAAGTAAGTGAAGGCTCTGCACGTTGTGCTGCTGCGATAACTTCTTCAAGTGTAACGTGTTTGAGTTTGCCCTCCACACACAAATCTGTAATAACAGAAATCGCAAAAGTTGGCAAATTCATTTGGCGAGCAACAATTACCTCTGGAATTGTAGACATTCCAACCGCATCAGCCCCAATTATACGCAAAAATTTGTATTCTGCTGGTGTTTCCAAATTGGGACCTGAAACCGCCACATATACACCTTCGTGTATGCGAATGTTTTTTTCTTTTGCCAAAGAAAGTGCTTTTTCTCTAAGATTTTTGTCGTAAGCCTCCAACATATCAGGAAATCTCACACCAAAAGCATCAAGGTTTTTGCCTGTAAGTGGATTTTCAGGAAGAAGATTGATGTGGTCGCCTATTACCATCAAATCACTAATTTCGTAAGAAGGATTTAAACCACCTGCTGCATTAGAAACAATCAATTTTTCAATGCCCAAAAGTTTCATTACACGCACAGGAAGTGTAACCTGTTGCATATTGTAACCTTCATAATAATGAAAACGTCCTTGCATTGCAACTACATTTTTGCCACCAAGCAATCCAAAAATCAATTTCCCGCTATGAGATTCTACCGTAGAAACAGGAAAATTAGGAATATCACTGTAATTAAAAGTGTGTTTGATGTCAATTTCTTGAATTAAACCACCAAGTCCTGTGCCTAAAATAATACCAACTTGTGGTTTTTGGTCAATTTTGGATAAAAGAAAATCCGCAGAGGTTTTTATTTGTTCAAAAGTCATTGTTTTTTAATGTTGAATGTTGAATGATAAATGTTGAATGAAGAAAACAACTTTATTTATCAAAACATTTGGTAAAAGATATTTTACTTTATTAAATTTTTGCTTCAAATATAAAGCATTTATTTGTTTTTTCTATACATCAAAATTTCGTTTAAATATTTATTTTTTAATTTTATAAAAATATTTCTAAAACAACTAAGTTATTAGTTAGAAATGGCGTTAGCAATAATATTTATTGTAAAAATTGTGATATTTTTTCTTTCAGAAAAAAAACGTAATTTTGCACTTTATTTCATTTTCAAATATAAAAAAATGTCAACAAAAAATCTAAGCGATTATAAAGCAAAAAATCTACCTGATATTTCTACCAAAAAATTTGGTATCGTGGTAGCTGAATGGAACGAAGAAATCACAAATAATCTACTTCAAGGTACAATAGACACACTTGTAAAACACGGTGCAAAATACGAAAATTTGGTTGTAAAAACTGTACCAGGTAGTTATGAACTTGTATTGGGAAGTACGCATCTTGCTAAAAGAAGTAAAATAGACGCAGTTATTGCATTAGGTTGTATTATTCAAGGTGAAACTCGTCATTTTGAATTTATTGCAAATGCAGTTGCAAATGGTTTGGTAGATGTTAATCTTCGCCATAGCAAACCTGTTGTTTTTGGTGTGCTTACTACTGATACATTAGAGCAAGCAAAAGACCGTTCAGGTGGCAAACTTGGCAATAAAGGTGATGAAGCTGCTATTACTGCTATTAAAATGGTTGGTTTTACAGAATAATTTTTTGTAATTTTAAAAAATACATCACAAAAACACAATATTTTCCTTCAAATGTTGTGTTTTTATTATGTTAAAGTAAAAAAAATATTATTTTTTTAAAAAATCTAAAAAAAGTCAAAAAAAGATATTACTTTTGCACCTTGATTTTAACCACGTAGCGAGTACGTTGTTTTTTTATAATTTTTCAAAATTTTTCCCTATAATAAGAAATGAAAGCATTGGGCAACCACATCATTGTTGAGTTTTATAACTGCGACAAAGGCATCTTAAATGATGTAGATTTGATTACCAAAATCATGAACGAAGCATCTCTAATGAGTGGTGCTACTGTCGTAGGCAGTCATTTTCATACATATTCACCACATGGCGTAAGCGGTGTAGTGATTATTGCTGAATCACACCTTTCTGTTCACACTTGGCCAGAATATGGTTATGCTGCTGTGGATATTTTTACGTGTGGCAATACCATTAACAATGATATAGCTTTTGCACACCTCAAAGAAGGTTTCAAAGCTCAAAATACATCTACTATGGAAATGAAACGTGGTCAATTACATGACATCAAAGGTGATTTAAAACACAAAGTAGAAACTGAAATGGCATAAAATTGTATTTAGGTGTAAGTAGTAAGGTGTCAGGTAAAAGTACAAAACAGCCAAAACACAAATTTTTTAGAAAAAAAATATCCAAAAAATAAAAAATCAAACCCATAATTTTTTAATAAAATTGTGGGTTTGATTTTTTTATTTTATTATTTGGTAATTTTCAAAAATTTTTTTGTCAGACCTTTATAAACTACAGTACAGACCAAAATATTTTGAAAAATGTTGTGTCTTTGAAACCTTAAAATTTTACACAAAAGGCAATTTTATAATTTCAGCTACTTGTAATTTTTGGCGAATTTTGATGTAAATATTTTTGCCTATTTCTGCGTGTTGAACAGGCACATAACCCAATCCAATGCCAATATTCAGCGAAGGCGATAAAGTTCCTGATGTTACCTCGCCAATTACTTCACCGTTTTCAGTGCATAATTCGTAATGACTGCGTGGAATTGCACCTTGTTCTTTGGTTTTGAAGGCTATCAATTTGCGAGAAACACCTTGTTCTTTTTGGGCTTTTAGGTTTTCACTATTTACAAAATCTTTGGTGAATTTAGTAACCCAACCTAATCCTGCTTCAAATGGTGAAGTAGTATCATTGATTTCATTGCCATACAAACAATAACCCATTTCCAAACGCAAAGTATCTCTTGCACCAAGTCCAATAGGTTGGATATTAAATTCTGCACCAGCTTCAAATATTTTTTTCCAAACCATTTCAGCGTGATTATTTGGCACAAATACTTCAAAACTTCCAGAACCTTTTTTGGTGTAACCTGTGGAAGCTATCAAAATATTATCCAAACCTGCAAAATTCATTTTTTTGATGGCATAATAAGGCATTTCCAATAAATCTTCTGTGGTTAATTTTTGCAATGTTTTTACTGCATTAACGCCTTGTACCGCAAAAAGGCAATATTCTGAAGAAAGATTTTGAACATCAGCCCCAAATTTTGCGTTGTGTTTTGTTACCCAAGCCCAATCTTTTTCAATGTTGGACGCATTTACCACCATCATATATTCGTCCTCTGCGGTGTGATAAACGATTAAATCATCTACAATTCCACCTTGTTCATTGGGAAAATAATTGTATTGTGCTTTTCCGATTGGAAGGCTTGCAATGTCATTAGAACAAATATATTGCAATAAATTCAAAGCATTTTTGCCTTTAAAAAGAAATTCGCCCATATGCGACACATCAAACACGCCTACATTATTGCGTACAGCAAGGTGTTCATCTTTGTCAGAAGTATAACGAACAGGCATCATATAACCTGCAAATTCAATCATTTTACCTCCAATTTGTGCGTGCAAATCATTTAAAGGCACAGTTAAAGGTTTTTTTTCGGTGTTATTTTCTTGCATTTTTATTAAAGTTTAAAAGTTCAAAAAGTTCAAAAAGTTCAAAGTTTAAGGTTTAAGGTTCAAAAGTTCAATTTGTATTTAATCCTGTTAATCTTAAAATCCTAAAAATCCTGCTCAAAAAGGCTGTTGGCTGTTCCATTTATCATTTATCATTTGTCATTTATCATTTATCATTTATCATTTATCATTTATCATTCATAATTATTTAAAGTTTTGCAATGCAATTTGTTGAGCAAGATTTTCAGCAAGTTCTTTAAAGGCTTGTTGTGTAATTTTATCTGCACTTTCTACCGCAGGAACGCCATTATCGCCTCCTTCTCTAATGCTTTGTACGATAGGAATTTGTCCCAAAAGTGTAATAACATTGCGTTCAGCAAAATTTTTGCCTCCATTTTCCCCAAAGATATAATATTTATTTTCAGGCAATTCTGCAGGTGTAAAATATGCCATATTTTCTACAAGCCCCAAAATAGGAACTCTAAGCGTAGGTTGGCGAAACATTGCAATACCTTTCAACGCATCAGCCAAAGCAACTTTTTGAGGCGTTGTAACAATCACCGCACCTGTCAAAGTAATGGATTGTGTCAATGTAATATGAATATCACTTGTGCCAGGAGGCAAATCAATCAACAAATAATCCAAATCGCCCCATTCTGTATCACCCAAAAACTGCATAAGTGCCTTGCTTGCCATAGGGCCTCGCCAAGGAACTGCTTGCTCCGCAGGAGCTAAAAAACCCATTGAAATAAATTTAATCCCAAACCTTTGAATGGGAATAATCATATTTCGCCCTTGTTCATTGCGAAAAACATCAGGTTTTTCATTTTCTACACCAAACATAATAGGAATGGAAGGACCTGAAATGTCAGCATCTAATACGCCTACACTCGCACCGCTTTGTGCAAGGGCAAGGGCAAGATTGGCGGTTATGGTTGATTTTCCTACACCACCTTTTCCAGATGCAATCGCAACCACATTGCGAACATTAGGAAGAAGTGTTTTGTTTGTGGTGCTACTTGTAACCTCTGCGTTCATTTCTATTTCTATCTCAATATCTTCGGAAATATGCGTTTTTAGAGCATTTTCACAACTTTTGCGAATAACCTCTTTCAAAGGACACGCTGGCGTAGTGAGCATTACCACAAAAAAGATGCGTTTTCCTGTGATTTTCACATTACGAATCATATTAAGCGTAACCAAATCTTTTTTCAAATCAGGTTCTTCTACGGTGCTAAGTGCATCTAATACTTGTTTTTCGGTAATTGTCATTTATTATTTTTTAATTTTTAATTTTAATTTTTTTTTCTAATAATTTTTTTACTGCGTTAAATATTTTTTGTGTCCCTCCAAGATGTTTTTCAACATATTTTTTACAAATTTTGCCTACCTCTTGGCGTTTTTGTTCATCTAAATAAAATCTATCAAAAACCACATCTAATTCTTTGGCAGTTTTTACAGAAAATGCTCCCATATCTTCCACCAAATCCACCGCCTCAGGAAAATCCTCATAATCTTCTCCAAAAAATATAGGTGTTCCAAATGTAGCAGGTTCTAAAATATTATGCAATCCTTCCCCAAAAGCACCACCCACATAAGCAAAATCTGCATATTGATACACCATTGCTAACATTCCTACATTATCCAACAAAATAATTTTTTCGTGTTGCAATGCGTTCAAATCCATTTTGGAATAACGCACAGGCTTTGTTATCAATTCTTTTTCCAAATATAAAAGCGTACTTTCGTGGATTTCGTGAGGTGCGATTACGATTTTTAGAGGGTGTTTGAAATCATTGATAAATGGCACCAAAATATCTAAATCCCCCTGCCAACAACTTCCTATCACAAATAATTTTTCTTGACCTTTAAATCTTTCAATATTTGGAATGGTGTATTTATTTTGGGCGGTTTCAGTAACTCTGTCAAAACGTGTATCTCCCACACTTTCCACATTATAAAAACCAAATTTTTCTAATAATTCTACAGATTCATCTTCTTGAACGAATATTTCTGTAAAATTTTTTAGAATTTGGCGAAATGCAATGCCATAAGCCTTAAAAAAATATTGTTCTGGGCGAAATAATGCAGAAAATAAAATACTTGGAATTTTTCTTTTTTGAATTTCTACCAAAAAATGAAACCAAAAATCATATCTTACCCAAAAAACCGCTTGCGGTTGCACAATATCCAAAAAAACTTTAGCATTATTTGGTGTGTCCAATGGCAAATAAAATGCAACATCTATCAATTCATCATTTTTACGCACTTCAAAACCTGATGGCGAAAAAAATGTTACCAAAAAAATAGGTTTTTGTTTGAGTTTTTTTCCGTATTGTTTGAGTTGTTGGAGTAGAGGGCGACCTTGTTCGTATTCACCTAAGGAAGATGCGTGAAACCACCAAACAGGTTGTGTATTATGTTCAAATTTTTGTTTTAAATTTTTTTCCCAATTTTTTCTACCTTTTATCCAAAGTGATGCTTTTTTATTGAAAAATGACACAATAAATAAGTTCAAGGTTCAAAAGTTCAAGATTCAAAGTTCAAGGTTCAATTTGTATTTTATCCTTTTAATCCTGAAAAATCTTGCTCCTATTTGGCTGTTTCATTTACCATTTACCATTCATCATTTACCATTAAAAAAGGCTGTTCCATTCACAATTCATAATTCATAATTTATAATTTATAATTCATCATTTACCATTATTTTTACTGTAACAGATTTTATTTTGGTATCAGTACATTTGGTAATAACAAACAAAAACTTTCCGTATTGAATTTCATCATTAAGTTTAGGGACTTTTTCAAACATTTCAAGCATAAGCCCTGCAATCGTGTGGCTATCTTTGTTAATATCTTTGAAATAATCATCAGGAATTTGTAAAGTATTATAAAGATAATCCAATTCGCTTTTTCCTTCAAAAATAAAATTCTTTTCGTCTATCTGCACGTGTTCAGGTGTTACTTTATCATCAGTTTCATCATCAATTTCTCCCACGATTTCCTCCAAAATATCTTCCATAGTTGCCACGCCAACCGTTTGTCCTAATTCATCAACCACAATGGCAATATGAACGTGTTTTTCTTGAAATTCTTTCAGTAATTTATCTATTTTTTTGAGTTCAGGAATACGATAATGTTCTTTTAAAAGGCTTTGCCATTTAAAAAGTTTGTTTTCGTTTTTGGCGTGAGGAACAATATCTTTTACATACAAAATGCCTTCTATTTCGTCCAAATTTTTCTTATTATATACAGGAATACGTGAGAATTTAGAGGATTTTATGATTTCTAATAATTCATTAAAAGTAGTTGTATTAGAAACAGCAGTTAATTTTGCCTTTGGGGTCATAATTTGTTTGGCGGTGGTGGTGCTAAAATTAACAATACCTTTCAAAAATTCCTTATCTTTTTCTGATGTATTTTCATCAAGTGGAATTTGGTCAATAAGTTGAGGCAATTCCTCAATTTGAATTTTGTAAGTACGTTTTTTGATGCGACTTTCTACCACGCTTGATGTGCTGATAAGCAAAAATGAAAGTGGTTGGAACAAATAATATGCGAAATTGATAACAAAAATACTTACCCTCAAAAAAGCAACACCTTGTTGTCCTGCATATACTTTGGGTAATACCTCCCCAAAAAATAACACAAAAATCGTTACAATGACCGTAAGAAAAAATAAAACCTCGCCAGAGGGCGTTTTTGTGCCTACCACGTCCCAAGTGATATAGGTAGAAATGGTTACAAAACTTACATTGACAAGATTATTAAATATCAATATCGTAGCCAATAATCTGCGTGGATTGTCCAACAATTTGGCAGAAAGGCGGTCTGCAACATATTCACTGCTACGCAAATTTTCTTTTTCTTCTGTACTAAGCGAAAAAAGAGCAATTTCTGACCCAGAAATCAATGCAGAAAATATTAACAAACTTACAAGCACCACACCATCAAGGGCGTAAAAAAAAAATTCGGTGTTGGTGGTTAATAATTGTACTAATAATGTGTTTGGGCTAAAACTAAAAGAGGATATATCCATTTATGTATAAAAAATGCTGAATATACAAATATATCATTATGCGTGTTATTTCTTAAAATTACTTTAAAAATTGCAAAAATTTTATATATTTGTTTAAAAATATATCTATTTTTCTTTGTTTTTAATTAAAAAGTTAAAAATAAAAATAAAGAGCAGAAATAGAAATCAGTAGCAAATTTGCACAAATAATATTGTATTTTAAAATTTTCAAGCCTTTTTTTTGTGATTTATATCCAAAAAATCCACTATCTCGTATCTTTGCTTTTTTTTAAATCAAAAATTATAAAAAATAATCATAAAATATTATGCGTTATTTCATTGAAATAGCATACAAAGGCACAAATTATCACGGTTGGCAAATCCAAGAAAATGCGCATACTGTTCAAGCTGAAATTGAAGCAAAACTAAAAATTTTGCTCAAAAATGATATTTCGCTCACAGGAAGTGGTCGCACTGATACAGGCGTGCATTGTACGCAACAATTTGCACATTTTGACATTGAAAATCCCATTGATACTGCACATTTGACCTACAAATTGAATTTACTTTTGCCCAAAGATATTAGCATAAAACAAGTTTTTGAAGTTCCTGCTGAAAAACACGCCCGTTTTGATGGTATTAGTAGAACTTATGAATATAGAATTGTTACAAAAAAAAATCCTTTTTTGGAAGAATTTACTTATTTTACAAATGTGGAATATCATTGGGAAAATATAAAAGAAGCCTCCAAAATTCTATTTGAATACAAAGATTTTCAATGTTTTAGCAAAACACGCACACAAGTTAATCATTTTGATTGTGATATTTTCAAAGCAGAATGGGAATTTTTAACTGATAATTTTCGCAGAGCTGATATTATTTTTCACATAAAAGCTAATCGTTTTCTAAGGGGAATGGTACGTGCCATTGTGGGAACTTTGCTTGATGTAGGACGTGGAAAATTATCTGTAAAGGATTTTAGGGGAATTATTGAAGGAAAAAATCGTAGATATGCAGGTAGAAATGCCCCACCAGAAGGACTTTTTTTGGTGGAAGTGGAATATTAAATTAGGAATTAAAAATTGGGAATTAAGAATGAAACAGCCAAATAAAAGCAGGATTTTATTTTAGAAATGAATGAAAAACAAAATATAGGATTTTTAAAATGAAATCTAAAAATTGAAAAATACCAAAATTTTTATGGGAAAAAATAAAAAACTTGTGAGAGAAATATTTAGAAATGAGGTTTTTGAACGTGATAAATTTGAATGTAAAATGTGTGGAGAAAAATCGCAAAAACTTGACGCACATCACATCACAGACCGCAACGAAATGCCTAATGGTGGTTATACCAAAGAAAATGGCATTTCGCTTTGTCCTGCGTGTCATATAAAAGCGGAACAATATCATATTAGCCAAAAACAGGATTTTGTGGAAGGTTATCACCCTGATGAACTTTATTTAAAAATTAAATCATCTTTTGAAAAAGCGTGGGAAGCCAGTGAAAATTTAAAAGAATAAAAAGTGTTTTTTAACGATTTTAAGCAATCTTTTCTTTATAAAAAATGTCTAAGAAATAAATTTTACGACTAAAAAAAAGGTCTGTACCGTAGCTTGCGGAGGTCTGACCTTTTTTTATCTACTAAAATTTGTGGTTAAAAATCTCAAAAAATATCGTCAGACCTTCGTAAAATACGGTACAGACGATATTTTTGAGATTTCCGCAGTTCCAAAAGAATAACCAAAAAAAATAAAAAAGAGTGAGAAAATTTTAAAAAGTTTTTCGCTCTTTTTTTATTTTTTTTCAAAATGTTTGTAAGTATTTCAAAATGAGTGCGTCAGTAAAATAAAACGAATTTAAAAACCTAAAATCGTTAAAAATTTAAACTTATATTTTACTAAAAAAAAAAAATGAATAAAATAGGCTTTCATATATCACTCATTGGTTTGGCAACTGTGTTAATTTGGATAGGATTATTCAAATTTACGCCTTCCGAAGCAAAAGCAATTCAACCATTAGTTTATA
>JAAFIN010000111.1 GCA_013297825.1 Cytophagales bacterium | reverse complement strand
TTTCATAATACTTCACTTTTGAGGTATGTTCTTCTATTTTTTCATTTTGCAATTTCAAAGCACCTTTGGCTTTGTCAGGTGTCGCATAAGCAGCTTCTATATTTTTACAAACTTCTGCACTATCTCTGTATTTCAACAATTTTGGGGTGTAGATTTGTTCCAATGCAATGGTAGAATAAGGCTCACCTTTTTCATCAAATTGAGCACCTCTGTTAGGGTCTATTGGATAAATATCTTTTACTTCAAACGCAGGAACACGAGTTTTGTTGCTTCCTATTTCAAGCACAGTTGCATACAAAGCAAATCGCCTGTCACCCATATTAGGAATAAGTGCAATTTCATCTATTTTGTATTTAGGATATTTGCTCAAAATAGAATCTTTTACACTTACAGAACCAATGGTATCACGCACAGTACGATATTGACCATCTTTGCCAGGAATAGGAATATCACGCATTTGCACAATAGGAATTACACCATTTTGTCCAAATTCTACAAGGTCTTTAAATGTCCCTGCATATTTGCCTTTTACACTTTGGTAAGCGACTTGCATAGTGCGAATGAATTTGAGCTTGTTGATGATAGCATCTTTTTGAGAAACCACACGATTAGCTTTGTTGATAGGCTCATAAACGCTGTATATGTTCAGCCCAAACAACAAGAATATAATAGGAATGAGTGCAAGAGTAAAAATTTTTGTTTTCATTTCGTGGATTTATGCGTTTTTTTATTTTTATGGATTTATATTGTTTTTTTGGAATAAAAAAGCAATATTTTTTGAGATTTTTTTTTATGGTATTTTTTTGCAATAATAATTTTTTTTTTCAAAAAAAACGCATTTTTTCAAAAAAAACTTTTAAAAATTTAGATGTTTTTTTGTATTTTATTTAAAAAAACATTTTTTTTAATAAAATACCAAATTCAATAACAATCATTATTTTGAAAAAAATCAAATTTATACATTTTTTAAGTATTTTTGCAACTTGTTTTTAAATTTTTTATAAAAAAAATAAAACAATCAAATTACTGCGTAATGACAAAGATTGTTGGCTGTTTCATTTAACATTCAACATTTATTATTCAACATTAAAAAAGGCTGTTCCATTCAGCATTTACTATTCAACATTTACCATTAAAAAAAATGTATATCATCATAGATTTTGACAGCACATTCACAAAAGTAGAAGGCTTAGACGAACTTGCAAATATTTCTTTACAAAATCACCCAAAAGGCAAAGAAAATATTGAAAAAATTAAAAATATCACACACAAAGGTATGCAAGGCGAAATATCTTTTGCCCAATCACTCAAACAACGTGTGGAATTATTGGAAGCTAACAAAAATCACCTTGATACGCTTGTGAGCTATCTTCGCTCACAAGTTTCGGATTCTTTCAAAAGAAATGCGTCTTTTTTACAAAAATATGCCCCAAATATTCTTTTGATTTCAAGCGGTTTTAGAGATTTTATTGCTCCTATTGTTACAGAAATGGGTGTTTTATCTCATAATATTTATGCAAATGATTTTATTTATGATGAACAAAATAATATCATTGGTTATGATGAACAAAATCCGCTTGCACAAGACAAAGGCAAGGTAAAACTTTTGAAAAATCTCCAACTTGAAGGTGATGTATATGTAATTGGTGATGGTTACACCGATTACGAAATCAGGGAAGCAGGGCTTGCTAATAAGTTTTTTGCTTTTACCGAAAATATAGAACGCAATGCAGTGATTGAAAAAGCAGATTATATTACGCCTAATTTGGAGGAATTTCTGTATGTAAATAAATTGCCAAGCAATATTTCTTATCCAAAAAGTAGGATTTCTGTATTGTTATTAGAAAATATACACCCACACGCACAAGATATTTTTAAACAAGAAGGTTATCACGTGGAAACGCTAAAAGGTGCTTTGGACGAAGATGAACTTTGCGAAAAAATCAAAAATGTGCATATTTTGGGTATTCGTTCCAAAACACAAGTTACCAAAAAAGTATTAGAGAATGCTAATAGATTGATGTCTGTGGGTGCTTTTTGTATTGGTACTACACAAATTGACCTTCAAAGTTGTGCAGAAAAAGGAATTGTGGTTTTTAATGCTCCTTACAGCAACACTCGTAGCGTTGTGGAACTTGCTTTGGGCGAAATGATAATGCTGATGCGTAATATTCCTGACAAAAGCCAACAATTACACGCTGGAAAATGGGACAAATCTGCTACAAATAGTTACGAAATTAGAGGGAAAAATTTAGGAATTATAGGTTATGGAAATATTGGGGCACAACTTTCTGTTTTGGCAGAAAATTTGGGAATGAAAGTGTTTTTTTATGATGTGGTAGAAAAATTGGCACTTGGCAATGCGACACCTTGTCGTACTTTGGACGAATTGCTGGAAAAATCTGATATTATTTCGTTGCACATTGACGACAGACCACAAAATAAGCATTTTATTAAAGAAAAACATTTTGATAAAATGAAAAATGGCGTAATTTTCTTAAATTTAAGTCGTGGTTTTGTGGTTGAAATTCCTGCACTTGTTAATGCAGTAAAATCTGGCAAAATACGTGGCGGTGCGGTTGATGTATTTCCTTATGAACCAAAAACCAATGATGAAGTTTTTGAATCTGAATTGCGTGGATTACCAAATTTTATTCTTACGCCACACATAGGAGGAAGTACAGAAGAAGCACAGGAGAATATTGGGCAATTTGTGCCAAATAAAATATTGAATTTTGTAAATCGTGGCGATACTTTTGGCAGTGTTAATTATCCAAATCTTCAACTCCCTGAACAACTAAAATCACACAGACTTATTCACGTACATAAAAATACTGCTGGTATTTTGGCAGAAATTAACCAAACACTCGCCCAAAATGGCATCAATATCGTGGGGCAATACCTCAAAACCAACGAACAAATTGGTTATGTAATCACTGATATTGCACAAGAATACGACCAAAGTGTAATTCAGGCATTGAAAAATGTGCCTAATACGATTAAATTTAGGATTTTGTATTAAGGTAAAAGTAGTAAGGGAAAAAGTAGCAGGAAAAAGTACAAACAGCCAAAATACAAGAGGAAAGTAGCAAGTATTAATAGGCATAAAAATTTATTTTTGCACATAAAAAATGTATAAAATGAGTGTTTATGCCTATTTAATTTGGTTTTTAAGGTAATAAAACTGATAATCTTTCTCCAAATAATTTCCCTAATGATTTTATAATTAAAAAATCACCTTCTAAAGCTAATGTATTTGGGTGTGAATTGGTGGAAACTACTTTGCTAAATAATCCGCTTGCTTGTATGCGTGGTAAGGCATTTTGGCTAAATAATCCGTGTGTTGTGATAGCAAATATTTCAGTAGCACCTGCATCTTTGTAAGCCTGTGCAGATTTAATAAGTGAGCCTCCTGTACGTATCATATCATCATATATAATAACTTTCTTATCTTTTACGTCAGCGTTGATACTTGTAACTTCGGTGCTTTCGCCACTAAGTCGTCTTTTGAACACAAAAGCACCATTTACTTGCATATCATTGGCGAGAGATTCCACCCATTTTGCCCTTCCTGCGTCAGTACAAGCCAACACAAAATCATTTCCAGCTAATTCTTGGCAGGCTTCTATGATGAGTGGTTTTGCGTACAGATGAATAGGGCGGATATGATTTTCAAAATAATGAGGCAAGCCTTCAGTGTGTAAATCCAACATCATAATAGAAAAATGTTGCATTTGAGGAATGGAAGAAAGCAATCTTGCACGTGTTTTGGCGGTTACTACTTCGCCATTTTTTACAGCTCTTTCCATTGTGGAATATCCAAAATAAGGTATTACCAACGTCAAACTTTCTGCACCATATTTTGCACAAGCACACGCCAAATCATAAAGTTCTAAGGTGTCATTATCATTGGTTGTGCCACCAATGATAACAATATCTTGGTTGCGAATGGTGTTAATAATTCGTTGGTAACGTTCGCCATCAGGAAAATATTTTACTTCTACCTCACCTTTTTGTGCATTTTGGAAATGTGGAAAGGTTTGTTCTAATAAATATTGATAAGATTGTGTTGCAAAAAGGAGTTTCATAGAAAGTTTAAAAAGTTCAAAGTTTAAGATTCAAAAGCATAAGGCTTGCCCTTACCCAATTTTTCCAAACAAAAATACCCAAAAAAAATGATTTTTGGGTATTTTTAATTTTTTGGGAAGAAATATTTTATTTTTGTTCGTTTTTTTCAATGATTTTTTTCACATAATCAATATCCAAATCCAAAAATTCAGCAATTTCATGGATTTTTTTGCCTTTTTTGTAAGCGTTTAAAATAGTTTGTTCTTCTTTTTTTTGAGACCCTTGTTCAATTCCTTGTTCAATTCCTTGTCCAACGCCTTTTTGAATGCCTTTTTGATAAAAAACATCATCTTCAATTTTAAATGTAATTGCCATAATATCAATAATTTTTTGGGTTACAGGAAAACTATTTTTGTTCGTTTTTTTCAATGATTTTTTTCACATAATCAATATCCAAATCCAAAAATTCAGCAATTTCATGGATTTTTTTGCCTTTTTTGTAAGCGTTTAAAATAGTTTGTTCTTCTTTTTTTTGAGACCCTTGTTCAATTCCTTGTTCAATTCCTTTTTCAATTCCTTGTTCAATTCCTTGTCCAACGCCTTTTTGAATGCCTTTTTGATAAAAAACATCATCTTCAATTTTAAATGTAATTGCCATAATATCAATAATTTTTTGGGTTAAAGGTTGTAAATCACGAATTTTTGAGAGAATGGAAAGTTGCCTAAAATATTTATCATAAGCAGGTTTATCCTTAAAACGTGGATTTTTTTCGCTTATTGTTTTCAATTTTTGAATAATAGAAGTGATAATATTTTCAGGTTTTTCTTGTTCAAAATCTGCTAAAATAGCTAAAATAGCCATTTCTGGCTCATCTGAATCAAGAAAATGCTTGTAAGATTCATCTTGCAAAGAAATTACATCATATTCAAAACTAATGTTGTGTTCTTTGATTTCTTCTTTCATATTCATTTTTTCATCACCAATGTAAATCACAACTTGATAAACAGGCAAATTATGTTTTTTCATTAACATTGAACAATATTCCAACATTCTAAAGTGCATCTTGATATCATTTTTTGTTTGAAATTCAATTTGCAACAAAGCAGAAAAATCGCCTCCTACAATTTTTCTTAAAAAATCAGGTTTTCGTTCAATGGTTGTGTGGAGGCTTTCTGTGATTTCTTTGAGGTTTTCAAATTTAATTTCAAGCCCAAGAAGTTGATTAACAAAAGGAAGAAAAATCTCTGTGATATTTTCTTTGAAAATCTTATCAAAAAAATTATTTCTTTCTTCTTCTTCTTCTTTCTCTTTCTCTTTTTTTGTTTTTTTTGCCATAAAATTTTAATAAAAAAAGCATTTTAAAAATACAAAAATAACAAATTTTACAGAAATTTAGGCTTTATTTCAAAACAAAATAAAAGCATTATTTTTATTTTAAAAAAAAACTCCGCAATTTCAGACCAAAATTATATCATTCATTTTTTATCACAAATAATTAAAACATTTTTTAAAAAACACTAAAAAACCACCCTTTTATGAAATTAAATATGAAATTAAAATTATTATTAACAAGCATTTTGTGTTTGTTGTTTTTTTCATTGACACAAGCACAAAAAAAACCTAATCCAATTCAAATTACACGTGTTGAACCTGAATTTTGGTGGGTAGGTATGAAAAATTCCAACCTCCAAATTTTAGTTTATGGCGATAAAATTGCTGAATGTGAAGTAACTATTGTAGGAAAAAAATTACCCAAAAATAAATATGATGTTGCTAATGGAATTGTAGTAAATAACATTGAAAAAGTAGAAAACCCAAATTATTTATTCATCAATCTTTCCCTCAAAGATGCAGTTGCAGGCAGTTATCATCTACAATTCAAAAAAGGCAAAGACATTATTTACCATGAATATGTCCTAAAATCACGTAAAAAAAGTGGTGAAGAACACAAAGGTTTTTCGCAAGCTGATGCAGTTTATTTGGTGATGCCTGACAGATTTGCAAATGGAGACCCAAAAAATGACAATGTAAAAGGATTATTTCAATCTGCCAACCGCAAAGAACCTTCACAACGACACGGTGGAGATTTATTGGGCATTGAAAAAAATCTGGATTACATCAAAGATTTAGGTTTTACTGCCTTGTGGATAAATCCATTTACCGAAAATAACCAACCTGAATATTCGTATCACGGTTACGCTATTACGGATTATTACAAAACAGATGCAAGATATGGCACAAATCAGGATTTTATGAATTTGGTAAATAAAGCACATTCCAAAAGCCTAAAAATCATTGTAGATATGGTTTTTGGGCATTGTGGCAATCAACATTGGTTTATTAAGGATTTACCTGAAAAAACTTGGATTCACCAATTCCCTGAATTTACACGTTCCAATTACAGATTAAGCGTGCCTTATGATGTTAATGCGTCCAATTTTGACAAGGTAAAAATGACACAAGGCTGGTTTGATACACATATGCCTGATTTAGACCATAGAAATCCTCGTTTGGCGGTTTATGCCATACAAAATGCGATTTGGTGGGTAGAAAATTTTGATATTGATGGCATTAGAACTGATACGCACCCATATCCACACAAGGAATTTATGGCGAGAATGTGCAAAGAGGTTTTGGAAGAATATCCTAATTTTAATATTGTGGGCGAAGTGTGGGACAGACGAGTTTCTATTTCTGCCTATTGGCAAAAAAATGTATTAAATCGTGATAATTATAACAGTTATTTGCCAGGAATTACAGATTTTCCTGTTCATTTTAACAGCATTGAAGCCATCAATGAAGATGATAATGATTGGGATTTTGGTATGGCAAAACTTTATTATACTTTGACCCAAGACGGTTTGTATAGTGATGCTTCGCAAAATATGCTTTTTTTGGATAATCACGATGTTTCTCGTATGGCTAATATTTTTGGAAAAGACATCAAAAAACAAAAAATGGCATTAAATATCATTTCTACGTTGAGAGGTTATCCACAATTTTATTATGGGGCTGAAGTTTTATTAGACATCAGCATTGAAGACCATGGAAAACAAAGATGTGATTTTCCTGGTGGTTGGGAAGGCGATAATATCAACGCATTTACAGGAAAAGGACTTTCTGCGGAGCAAATTGATTTTCAAAATTATGTAAAAAAATTATTTAATTGGCGAAAAAATGCAACTACCATTCATAAAGGGAAATTTATGCACTTTGTGCCTGAAAATAGTGTTTATGTATATTTTAGATACACGCCAGAACAAACGGTTATGATTATCAATAATAACCACAAAAGCGAAGAAAGAAAACTTGACACAAAACGATTTGCGGAAAGAATGGAAGGCTTTACAAAAGGTTATAATCCAATCACAGGCGAAACCATTACAGATTTGAAATCAATCACAATTCCTGCTAAAACTTGTCTTATTTTGGAATTGAAATAATTTTGAATTGAAAATAAAAAAACACCAAACATAAATAAAATTGTGTTTGGTGTTTTTTTACATTTAGGGAATGAAATTTAATTATTTAAAATCTTTCGCCATTGATAGAAAATTTTATCAATGAGGCTATTTTTTGCAGTGATGATTTCTGCGGTTGCTTTCATACCTGCACGATACGAGAGCGTTTTTTTGTAATTGGTTTGTAAGCCATTTGCCAAAGAAACTTTTGCTAAAAAAATACTATCTTGTGGGATTTCTGAAATAAAATCAATCTTGCCTTTTACCATTCCAAACTCTTGGAAAGGATACGCAGAAAATTTTATATTGACCTGTAAACCTGTTTTTATTTTTCCAAAATTATTTTGTGGAATATGCAATTCGCCATATTGTTCTTGGTTTTGGGTGCTTATCCAAAAAAGTTCTTGGGCAGTTTTTAGATATTGTTTTTCTTGTAAAAAAGTAGAAAAATGCAGTTTTCCATCAATAGGAGCAATAAGTACGTATTTTTGTTTCCATTCTGAAATAGCATTTTGGAGGGTTTTTAATGCCTCTGTAAAAATGCTTTTTTGTTCAGAAATATTTTTTTCTAATTCCAGAATTTCTTTTTGTTTGCTAATTTGTGAAGTTTGATTTTGGATAAGATTGCTTTCCATTTGTTGGAGAGGCATTTTTTTATTCAATAATTTATTTTCCTCTCGGTTGTATTCCAAAGGTGCTATAACTTTGTCTTTGTAGAGTTTTTCGTGAATAAGAAACTCTTTTTGGGCATATTCAAAATCTTTTTGTTGAATTTCTTTTTGTGCCAAAAGATTTTTTTCTAATAATTTCAAATGTTCTAAATCCTGTAAAAGCAATGCTTTTTTTTGTAAGAAAAATCCACCTGAAAGGAAAGAAATGTATTGCAAATACGCAGTTTTGAAGGTTTGAAATCTGCCTTGTAATTCGCCTAAATTCTTGTAATCCAAGCCTGATATTTTGGAAATATAAAAATCGTCTTTTGCCAAACTATCCAACGCATCAGCCAAAGCAAGCCCTTCACTGTGTAAGGTGTTACTTTCCAAAAAACCTAATATTTGGTTTTGTTTTACATTTTGTTCGTTTTTTACGTGTAATTTCGTGAGGCGAGCCTCTATTTTGGTATGTATGGATTTTGGGCTTGCCTCTGATGTGAGGCGAAATGAGGCGTGAATAATATCTGGGTATGTAATAAAATTCATCAAAATAAAAATACCAACAAACAAACTAAAAAACAAAGTCAGCCCCCAACGCACCAACCAAGAAGGCGGTTTGCTGATAATGTCTTGTATATCTTCGCTCAGAATTTCGTGTGTAATTTCGGATTGGGTAAGGTTGGGCATAGTTTTTAGTTTGTTTTTAAATAGAAAACCTACAAAGTTTTAAAACTTTGCAGGTTTGAAAATTTTTATTGAAAGGAAAAAACAGTTATGTTATTTCGTAGGAATTTGGCTGTTTCCTGCATAAAACAGCGAAATAGCTAGAGATTGTTATACAATGATAATCAAATAACAAAAAAAACTATACAGAAATATCCACCATAGCCAAAGGCAAGGGAATTTCTTGGAGTAAATTATTAAGGTTATTGATATATTTTTTTTTCAAAAAAACATATTGTTTTATTTGCAGATTTTCAGTGGTTTCACCTGCATTTGATAAAGTTTTTATCAGGTTTTCAGTATCTTTGATACAATTTAACAAATGATTTATTTCTACAAAAGGGATTGTATTTTCCATAGTTTTTTAAGTTTATTTTTAGAATGATAACGCTAAAAATCCTTTTTGGTATGCGGTATTTTGTATAGGTTTGCTTTTATAAATTTTCTCCCAATATTGCATACTTTCCAAATATGTGTAATATTTGGGGTGTAATTCAGGATATATTTTTACTAAATATGCATCAAGTCCTTCATTTTCTAAGGCAAAACTCCAAAAATTATGTAATTCTTTATCGTGAATTTCGTATATTTCGTAATCCAAAAAAACAACAAAATCAATATCTTTTGGATTTTGTTTTGTAGAAATAAAACTTCCATTTACCCACATAGTAAAATTTTTCGTGATTTTATTCCTAAATTCATGAATATATTTTAAATAGTTATTAAACAATTTTCTGTGTGTAAGTGAGTTTGCAAAATCATCAACAAAATATTTTTCTATCAAAAAAATATCTGGCTCAATATTGATTTTTTCATAAGGTAATAAATAACCATTTTCATCAAAATTAAACATATTTTCATTTGTTTTTATTGGTTTTGTATAGTCTCTGCAAAGAAAATAAAAAGTCTAAGACTTACCAAGTCTTAAAGACTTGGCAAGTCTATGTTATTTTATCAAAAACTCAATTCTTCTATTCTTACGTTTATTTTCAGGGGTGGCATTATCCAAAAGCGGTTTTGTATCACCAAAACCTTCGGAAATGATGCGATTTTTAGCAATATTCTGCGAAATAAAATAACTTTCTACTGCCTTAGCCCTTTGTAATGAAAGGGTTTTGTTTGCTTGCGGATTGCCTTCGTTGTCGGTGTGTCCTGCAATGCTGATAGTCGTTTTTTGGTTTTCTTTCAAAAACTTCACTATATCACTAAGGATAGGATAATGCCACGTTTTGAGGTCATATTTTCCTGTTTCAAAAAGAATTTCTCTTTGAAATAAATCTCCTAATTTTATGGGAGAATAAAAAGGTGGGAGAAGATGGGCAACGTGTCCTAAATTTAGCAATACCCACATAGGATAATCAAAAACATTATAATTTATTTTTAAATTTTCCAAATCTTCATCTGGATTTTCAATTACTGCAACATTTTTAGTGAATTTTAAAGCATATATTTTTCCATTAGGTGCTAACCTCAGAGCGCCACCAAAATATTCATCATTAGCCAATTTATTATAGTCATCATATTTTTTTATGTCCCTTATTTTTATTTTGACATTTTTTTCCATATTTTCATTTGTCAAGTCATATTGTTTTAAGGTAAATATTACCCCATATTCTGTTAAATTTCTGAATGCAAGGTAAAGTTTTGAACTATTGGGAGAAAATTCTAATCCCTTTAATTCAGAAAAGTATTCATATTTTATATTTCTCCTTTTTTCTAAAACACCTGTCATATTATCAAAAGAAAACATTTCAATGTGTTTAAACCCCCAATCGTTTGTTACCAATACTTTGAAATCAGATGATATTACAATTTGTTCATTTTTCCAACCACTCGCAAATGATATATTTGAACGGAAAGCATTACCTGTTTTACTTTCTATGGGAATGGGTTGTAATCCTTTTTCGTTGATAAGGTACGTTTTAAATATGTTGCTTTCAAATTCGTGTGTGATAAGCCAATAATCTTTGTTGTTAGCATGACGAGCCACTATTAAGTCAGACCATACTTTTTTGTAAAGCATTTGATTTTTTTGTATGACTTCCCCTAATCCATTATTTTTGCTGATATCTATAATGTGATAATACAATTGTGATTGTTTTAAGGTGAGTGTATCATGTTTTTTTGCTATTTGTTCTCTTTCAAGTGGGGTTCTTATTTTAGTTGTGAGTGGGTCTACTATTTCTTTGTTTGTGTATGTGTATTGTGTGTCATCAACACTAATGGTAAATAAATAATATAGATTTTCATTATTTGGAAAAGGTACAATGCTTTGAGAACAATGTCCAAGCAAATCAATACCATTTTTCATAACTCTGTGATTTTTATTTATTACAGTCATTCCATCAGTATAAAAAAGTAAATTTCCTTTTTTATCACAAATCGTATTTATTGTGTGTGTACTTATTTTTCCATCAAGTAATTTTTTTGGTGGATTAGTATTAAAATCTATTCCGTTTCCATTTCCAAAATACCAGATATTTGCTTGGTTGTATTGAGAGAATAAGGGGAAGGAAAAGAGGAAAAATATAATTGAGAAAAAAATGTAATACATAAAAGTAAAAAATAGAAAATACAAGAAAATAAAAATCAACTTGTGAGTATTATTTTCTTGTATTTTTGATTTAAAAAAATAATTGATTTTTCTTAGTGACAATTAATGTAACCAAGACCACTTGAATGACCTTTATCGGTAGCGTCGTGAGTTATATCTGTGCCATTCTCCAGATACTCACGACCTGTTGTGCTTTGTAGAGTTTTCACCCATTTCCCAGTATTTATACTGTAACAAGTTCTCTCTGCAACGGTTGTTCCCCCACCAGTTCCTCCTCCACCATTTCCACCATCGCCACCTTCAATCATTGCAGGTCTACCCCCTTTAATATTTTTCATTTCCTCGTTAGAGAGTTGTGCATCAGCAAATTGAGCGAATGCGTCAAAGTTAGCTGTTTTTTTCATTTGAAAAAAATATTTTTTGTTAAAAATTAAATAAAATCATTGATGTACTACCAACGACTTTACAAAATTACACAAAAAAAAATGTAAATTTTTTTCTAACTTTAACATTTTATTAACAAAAAAAATGTATTTTTTGTTTTTGGAACATACCAAATCTTGTTTTTTAATATTTTACCTTTTTTATATCTTTTATCACAAATACCTGGCAAGTACAAACTTCATTTTTATCATTATTTTTTAATAAAAAAGTGCTAATTTTTCGATATCCAAATAAATGCATTTGCTTTGTAGAAAGAAAATCATCCAAATTTTTTCCTGATTGGTTTTCAAGCATCATAGTATGATGTAATAATGGCTCTACATTTATTTTCACTTGAGAAATATAATATTCCTTATTTTTTTCAATACAAAGATTTGGTTGTGATGCTATTTCTGGTAATTTATTTTTAATAATTTTATCTGCATAAACAAACTCATTTATAAAATCATCTCTTTTATTTACGATTTCTACATTTTTAGTCAAAAAATCATCAATAACTCTGTTTATCCTATATACATATTCAAAGTAATTTTTATTTTTTAGATTGTTTTCTAATATTTTAATTGAATAAAGATTTGTATTTTTTAAAATACTTTTTCCAATAAAATTTAATAATATCGTGATTGTACTATCTATTTTTTTTATTTCTATTTTCAAAAAAATATTATTTTGATTTGAAGTATCTTGTTTTGAAATGATATGATTATATTTTTGGGTATAGTGAAATTTATAAGGCAGCCATTTTATTTGTTCATTATCATATTGAAATGGTTGTTTTTTTTGGAAATGATAAAACATACTATTCACAAGCATATTCAGTTTTGCACTATCCAAATCAGCATTTTTTGATGGAAATATTCCTTGAAAAAATATTTTTTTTTCAGCGTTTTTTTGAAAAATAGAATCATTATTTGATTGCGCGATTTTGGTTCTTTCAAAAGTAAGTTTATTAAATAAAAAAGGAATTATGATTCTTTCCCAATGCTTTGCAATTAATTCCACCGAAGTTTTCCAACTCCCATTTCCTACCCAAAAAGAATATTCTATATTGGCGGTTTCAAAATAGGGAGAAAGTAAGAAAGTAAGTTTGCAACGTTTTTCAATCTCATTATTTGGGAAATACTGATAATTTATATGCAAATTACATTCAGGGTAAATCGTATCTAATTGAAATTTATATGATTTCAATATTGTTTTAAACTTTCTTTTAAATGCAGAAAACTCTCTTTTTATGTGTATTTTGTCAGTTTGATGAGTGTTTTCACTTATATTCAATGTAGGATAACCAAAACTTATTTGAGCTTTGGTAATAAGAGGGGTAAAAAAGAAAAGTAGCAGTAAAAAAAATTTAATCTTCATAAATTTTGATGTGGTAGTAAATGAAATTATTTAAAACTTGTAATATTTTTTTTGAATCATAATAAAATTCTTCTCTTTATATTATGTTTTTATGAAAGTAAAAGATAAAATATCGTTTTTCTTACTTGTAACATTTTTTTCTGAAAAATTAAATTTCATCAGAAAATTATCTTTTTTATTTTCTTTCAAAAATATATTTAATAACCATTTTTTTAATAAAAAAAATCCTTACCAACTTTCTTAAAAATTAGTAAGGATTTTTTCCTAACACCTTTCTCCTGATTCCTGACACCTTTTTTATTTCAATGCTTGAACTGCTTTTGTCAAACGAGGCAATATTTCAAACGCATCACCCACAATACCATAATCCGCAGCTTTAAAAAACGGTGCATCAGCATCTTTGTTGATAACTACAATACATTTTGAAGAACTCACACCCGCCAAATGTTGGATAGCACCAGAAATACCAACCGCAATATACAAATTAGGGCTAACTTTTACCCCTGTTTGCCCCACGTGTTCGTGGTGAGGTCGCCAATCAAGGTCAGAAACAGGCTTAGAACAACCTGTTGCAGCACCCAATGCTTTTGCCAAATCCAACACAATACCCCAATTTTCAGGAGCTTTTAAGCCACGACCACCAGAAACCACCAAATCAGCATCAGGCAATAACAATTCGCCTGTTACTTTTTGGGTGTCAGTAATTGTAACACCAAAATCACCATCATTCAAAGCAGGCACAAAAGCCTCTACATTGGCAGTTTCGCTTGTAATTTGTGGAGAAATTGCATTTTTTTTGAGGGCAAGAATTTTATTTGCACCTGTCAAAGTGGTATGTTGAAATGCTTTTCCTGTGAATACACTGCGTTTTACCACAAAACCATTGCTCAAATTAGGCAATTCTACCACATTTGAGGCAAGACTGCCTTTGATTTTACCTGCTACTCTTGCGCCTACTGCATCACCCAAAGAAGATTTTGCAAAAACAAAAATATTAGCATTTATTTTTTGGTATGCTTGTGCAATCACGTTAGAATATGCTTGAATAATACCATTATCCAAACGACTATCTGCTACGTGAAGTACGTTTTTGATACCATAATTTCCAATTTTTGAAATTTTATCAGCACTTACAGTGTTGCCCAATACCAAAGCGGTAGCAGAAACACCCATTTGTGATGCCAAAGTTGCACCATACGCTACTGCTTCTAATGATGAGCCTCTAAGTTCGCCATCTGCAGTTTCTACAAAAACAAGTATAGACATATTTTTTTAATGTTGAATGGTAAATGTTAAATGTTGAATTAGGAATTAGGAATGGGGAATTAGGAATGAAACAACCAAATTTAATAAAAAATTAAAATTATAGATTAAGAATAAAAATAATTATTTTTAAAATAATCAGTATGAAATTTGGAAAATTAAAATAAAATCACTATAAATTCCTAATTCCTAATTCCTAATTCCTAATTCCTAATTCCTAATTCCTAATTCTTAATTCTTAATTCCTAATTAGATTACTTTTGCCTCATTTTTAAGCAATTCAATAAGAGATTCTGCTTGTTCAGCAGATACAAATTTACAACCTGTTTTAGGAGCTGGCAATTCATATTTTCCTGCGGTTGTGAGTGTTTCGTTGTCAGTTGGCGTAACGACCAAAAGCGGTTTTGTACGTGCTGACATAATACCACGCATATTAGGAATTTTCCATTCTGCGATAGGTTCTTGACAACCCAATACCAAAGGAAGTGTAGCCTTTAGATATTCTTTTCCGCCTTCAATTTCACGAGCCAAAGATGCAACATTTCCGTCAATATCCAATTTCATCACAGGCGAAAGCGAAGGAATACCCAACAATTCGCCTACAATTCCGTGAACTTGTCCGCCATTATAATCCGTAGATTCACGTCCCATAAGGATAAGGTCATAATTGTTTTGGCGAGCAATTTGTGCGATTTGATTTGCCACAAAAAATGAATCTGTAGGGTCAGCATCTACACGAATTGCATCATCAGCACCTACTGCAAGAGCTTTGCGAATAATTGCGTCATTTTCAGTAAGACCAACATTAAGTACCGTAACATTAGTACCAGCTTGTGCTTCTTTGATTTCCACAGCACGAGCAAGTGCGTAGTCATCATAAGGACTTATAATATATTGCAAACCTGCTTTATTAAGTTCAGCATCTCCATTAGTAAAAGTTATTTTGGAGGTAGTATCAGGTACGCAAGCAATACAAACTAATATTTTCATAAAAAAGGTTTAAAATCAAAATTCAATTAAAATTATTTTTGTGCTAAATTATATCTTTTTTTATTGATTTAAAAAAATAGTATGCACGCATAACATTTTTTTTTAGAAAAATGTTTTTAGATATGAAATTTTTTAGAAAAAATATTATTTTTTTAGAAAAATGCTTTACAAACGTTTGTGCAAACGATTGATTATTG
>JAAFIN010000109.1 GCA_013297825.1 Cytophagales bacterium | reverse complement strand
ACAAATGTGGGTGATGTCAAACTTGCGGTTTATTCTGTGGGTGGCAGTTTTAATTGTAACAATGAAACCACTTACACCCCTGTAAATTGTGTGGATAATGTGGTAAAAGGCATTGAAACTGTAAATATCACAGGACTTTCTCTAGTACACGGAACTGGTGGAGAAACCTATCTTATAAGAATAATTAATAAAACTCCTGGTAAAACTGCTTTTGGTAAATTATGTACTTTTTATGGTACAACTTTGGGTGATGTGGCTTGTCCTCCAAATAATGATTATGGGGCTTTAGAAGGTGAATTTGCAGCCATCAACACCCCAGCAGGTACTTACAGTGGAACAGCACCAGCTTTGGGTGTGCCAAACAGACCAACCCAAACCATACCAAATTGTGTGTTGCCTGGTGGAAGCAATCCAGCTTCAAATGGAACTGACCCAATTCGCTCACAATCTTGGATTTCATTCACAGTTCCTTTTGATGCTGGATATACTGCTGTTACTGTTCAATACTCAAATCTTGGTATCACAAATCCAAGAAATGCAGCCATTGCAGTTTATCGTTTTGGGTCTGCAAGCTACAATAATTGTAATGCTCCATCAGGAAATTGTAATACCTTTGTCAATCCAGCCAATTTGCCTGGTATTGAATTGGTTTCTTGTGCAAATAATGTGTTTCAAGGTTCTGAATCAACCACATTTACCATCACAAAATCTGCAAATCCTCTTTGCCCTGCCATTTATTTTGTGAGGGTGATGAATGTTCACAATGAAACAAACCCAACATTAATGTCAGGATTTATCAGGGTGTTTCCTTATGCAGTTTGTAATGCTGGACCTGAACTTGTGGTCGATGGTGGATTCTCCGCTTGGCCTGGTATGAAAAATAGAGGCACCAATGCAGATAACACTGTTCAAACTCAAGCAGTATATGATACAAATCAAGAAGATGATTTTATGTTTGTGCCTTCAGTTCGCACCACAGATGCCTATCCAAATGATTTGGATATGAATGTGAATGCTGTCAATACAGGTATTGTTCGTTTTGCAACAGATTACGGATTTTTAAGAGACAGGGTTAATACTACAACTGCAACTGCAACTGAACCCTTTGTACTTGGAAATGGTACTGCTGCTGATACTGTTACAACTGGTTCTCGTGCAGTAGGGGGAGAATTAAATGTAACAGGTATTCCTGCAACCAATGTGGTGGGTGCAACTTACAGAAACTTTATTTCACAACAATATGAATTAGGACCAGAAGGATATTATATTATCAGACCAACACCTTGGAGTGTAAAAGGCGACTGGTTCAGTTATGGTAATGGTTATAGTGGTTATGGCGGTCGTACTGGTGGTGGTCGTCCTGTGGATAGTTATTGTTCCACAGGTGCAGGTGTTGGGCAAGAGCCTTGTGTAAGTATTGCAAGAACTCCTTATCCTAACACAAGCGGAGTATTTTCGTCTACTGTTCCAAATGCTATTGAAAGACCTCGCCAAGTTCCTCCTGCTTCAAGTGCCAACTTTATGATTGTGAATGGTTCCTATGACCCAAATGGTGGATTGCCTCCTGGAAAAGTGTGGTGTCAAACAATTCAACGTGGTTTGAGTAGTGGAACAGTTGGGTATTATGTATTTACTGTTTGGGTACAAAATATGATTTCAGGTGGTAGAAACCTTGATGTTCCTATGATGCGTATGTCTGTTTGTGATATGGAAGATGCCACAACAGGTGATATTCCCAATCCTCGCACCATTACCGCAGGTGCTGATAGTTACAATACACGTTTGCCTGGTATAACCAACCCTGCTGTAACTCCTGTGTTGCACATACCAAGACCACCTACAAACCGCCTTGTTGCCCCTCGTGTTGCCTTCTCTTATGGTGCTGCAATGTCTTGCAACAAAACCATTGCCAATGGATACAATGTTGATGAACCAAGAGATGCACGTCTTAAAGTATTAGGTTCTTCTTTCCTTGTGAATGAAAGTCCTGATAAATGGATTCTTATTCGTTGTGTGTATCGCGCACCTAAACAAACTACAGAAATGAACATTTGTTTGGAAAATCTTTCTCTTACCAAAAATGGAAATGACTTTGCCATTGATGATATTGGTTTCCGTGAATGTTTGAATGCTGATGCTGCTACTTTTGATAAACTACTCAAAGGTGACCCTTGTGAATTAACTGACAATCCAAAAGTAATTGGTCCTCCGCTCACTGCCCAAGTATTGGATTTTAAAGCAAAACTTGCTGGAGATAAAGTTTTCTTGGATTGGTTCACTTCTCGTGAGGCTGATATGCAATCTTACGAAATTCAAAGAAGTGTTGATGGAAACAATTTTTATAAAATTGGAGAAGTTGATGCCAAAGGAACTGAAACAGGTGAAGCAACTTACAATTATATTGATAATGAATTGCCTTTTGGTGCTAAATATATCTACTATCGTTTGAAATACATTGATAGAAAAGGTTTTGGAACACTTGGTGCAATCGTTCAAGTAAGTTTGGAAGCATTTGAAACATTTGACCTTCGTCTTGTGCCAAACCCTGTAGAAAGTGAAAATGGAACTGAATTGCGTTTTAATGTTCCTGCTGGAAAAGTAATGATTTCTGTTACTGACCTTACAGGAAAAAAACTAATGGAAAATACAATTCAAAGTCAAAATGGTGAAAATCGTGTGATGTTAGAAACCAAAGGACTTTCTAATGGTATTTATATTGTGAGATTGTTCCAAAATGGCAAAGCAGTTACCAAAAAACTTGTGGTAAAATAACCATTATTTTATTGCAATTTTTTAATAAAATTTAAAACAAAATCAAATAAAAAATGCTTTCTTATAAAAAATAGAAAGCATTTTTTATTTTTTTTATACTTTTTTTAATTTTTTTTCTAAACAAATACCTAAAAATAGAAAAAAAAATTATCTTTGAGGAAAATTTAAAATTTTTAATAAATTCAAAAAATTTATCATAAAAACATATAAAAAACCTTTATCTTAAAAACAAACAAACGCAAAAACTATGACCCTTATTATCATTGCAGCAGGTGCAATTTTTGCAGGATTGATTTTGTTATTGGTTCTTTTGTTGCTTTTTGCACAACAACAACTCGTACAAAGTGGTCCTGTCGTTATCACAATAAATGGTGAAAAACAAGTAACTGTGTCAGCAGGTTCATCATTGCTTAGTACATTGGCTAATCAAAGTACATTCTTACCCTCTGCTTGCGGTGGTGGTGGTACTTGTGCTATGTGTAAATGCGTGGTGGAAGAAGGCGGTGGTGATGTATTGCCTACCGAAGTAGGACACCTCAATCGCCAAGAACGCAAAGGCAATGTTCGTCTTGCTTGCCAAGTGAAAGTAAAAAATAACCTAAAAATTCGCATTCCTGAAGAAATTTTTGGTATCAAAAAATGGGAAACTGAAGTGGTTTCCAACTACAATGTGGCTACTTTTATCAAAGAATTTGTGGTAAAATTGCCTGCTGGTGAAAGCCTACATTTTGAATCTGGAGGTTATATCCAAATTGATGTACCTGCGATTGAAGTAGATTTTTCTAAAATGGACATCAAACCACACCCTTCTGACCCTTTGGGTGCTAATAAATTTAAACCTGATTGGGATAAATTTAACCTTTGGGCATTGAAAATGAAAAACCCTGAACCGCTTTTTAGAGCGTATTCTATGGCTAATCACCCTGCGGAAGGTAATATTATTATGCTTAACATTCGTATTGCTACCCCACCTTGGGACAGAGCAAATAACAAATGGATGGCAGTTAATCCTGGTGTATGTTCTTCTTATGTGTTCTCACGTGTGCCTGGTGATAAAGTTACGATTTCAGGCCCTTATGGTGAGTTCCACATCAATCCTACACAAAGGGAAATGGTATATATTGGTGGTGGTGCAGGTATGGCTCCTTTGAGAAGCCAAATTTTCCACTTGTTTCACACCGAAAAATCAAGCAGAAAAGTATCTTATTGGTATGGAGGACGTTCTAAAAGAGAACTTTTTTATACTGAACATTTTAGAAAAATAGAAGCTGAATTTCCTAATTTCCGTTATCACATTGCACTTTCTGAACCTATGGCAGAAGATAATTGGAAAGTTTCTGGTTCATTAGAAGACAGAGAAGCTGATGGTTATGTAGGTTTTATCCATAAAGTTTTATTGGATAATTATCTAAGCAAACACGCTGAACCTGATGATATTGAATATTATTTGTGCGGTCCTCCTATGATGAACAGTGCAGTTTTAAAAATGCTTGATGATATGGGCGTTCCAAAAGAAAATATTAGATTTGATGATTTTGGAGGATAGTTTTTAATTTTCCTTTTTCATTATTATTTTTCATTATTTTTCAAAAAAATATAAAAAAACAGCATTTTGAATTATTCAAAATGCTGTTTTTTTTGGTTCTCTGACAATTTTTGTGGAAGAATAATAATAATGTAGCACACACTTTTAGTGTGTGAAAACATAATTAAATAATGCTTTAACAAAGGCACACACTAAAAGTGTGTGCTACAAAATATCATTTTTTTCTTTTTCCACAAAAATTGTCAGACAACTTTTTTTTCTAAAAAGCAAAAAACATAATTTTTACACCAAGTGAAATATTAAGCATAACGCTTGCCCCTGTTGCATCACCTTTGCGATGAAATCCACTTACATAAAATAAATCATCTTCTTTCAAATTAAGTGGGTTTTTGTGAAATTCATTCACAAAACGCAAACCTAACCCATAATAAAAATCAAAATATACATTGCGATAAGGAAACATAATTCCTTTTTTTGCATTAAGCACAAAAATTAGTTGATTTATGGCAAATTCCCCTCTTATATTTGTTACGCTGTCTATACCTTCTACATCAAAAGTACGATAAAATGATTGTAATTCAAGGGCATAATATCTTTCTTTGCTGTTCAATTCATTGGTATAAGAAGGCGTAAAATTCCCCCTATATACTCTAAATTCATTATTAAACCAAAACGTTCTATAATTTAAGGGCAAAACACTCATACTGCGTCCTGACTTACGACTAATTGTAGAAATACCCAAAGGAAAGCCAACACCAATTTCAGGCGACCAAGAACAATAATGTGGTTTGCTTTTTCTATGAAAAAGATATTCCGCCCCAATTTTAATATTTGGATTAAAAACATCAATCAAACCCAAAGGAGCAATTTTGAAAACCCAACGCATTGTATCCAAACTGCGTGCTTTGTCATAATCCGAAAGATTACGAATACTATCTACACGCCTTCTATCACGTTCAAATTTCTCACGTTTTAGGCGTTGTTTTTTTTCTTCTTCTGTTTCATTTTGGGCTTGTATTTTTTTTGTAAAAAAACAAATTAAAGTAATAGAAAAAATTATTAAAAAAAATATGTTGGAGAAAGTTTTTTTAAAATTCATAATGAAAATAGTGAATGATAAATCTTATTATTTGTAAAAATTTGTGTTTCAAACTTGATTTTCTTGCTTTTCCAAATATTGGCGTACATCATCTAACACATTGACAAAAGCACCTTTATCAAAAATATTTTTGTCAATATTTTGAATGGGATTTTCCCACAAATAAAGTTTTTCTAAATTAAACAAATGATTAAGAAAAGGCAAAGAAATATGAGAAATATTATTTTTGTATAATTCTAAAGAGTTTAAACTTGGTAAATTTTGCAAAGAAGAAATATCTGAAATATGATTCCTTGCTAAATTTAACTCCGTTAAATATGGCAAATTTCGCAAAAATGAAACATCTACAATTTTATTTTTGCCTAAGTTTAAATTTACTACATTTGAAAAAAGCGTAATAAATGAAATATTTGTAATTTTATTATCATACAAATTCAAACGATTTAAAGAAAGAAAATCTTGCAAAAATACAATATTGGAAATTTTATTATTACTTAAATCTAAATTTTCCAAATTTAATAAGTATTTTAAACAAGAAATATCTTTAATTTTATTTCTGAATAAATTTAAAAACTTTAAATTTTGTAAGTTTTGTAAGACGGAAATATCAACGATTTCATTGGAACTTATGTCTAATACTTCCAAATTTAATAAATTACCCAACACAGAAATATCTGAAATTTTATTATCATTCAAACTTAATTTTACCAAATTAGGCAAATCTTTCAAAAATGAAATATCTGAAATTTTATTGACAAATAATTTCAAAAAAGTTAAATGAGGAAATTCCCTCAAAAAAGATATGTCTTTTATTTTACAAAAAGACAAATCCAATCCAATAATTTCCTGTCTTTCATCCAGTTGATAGCTTTTATTTTGTTCATTAGCAAAAATATCAAGTTTTTTGTTTTCTTCCAATTCCAAACAAAAACGTTTTTCTAAATCAATGATTTGTTGTGGTCTTTGCATAATTTTAAAAAATATCCAATATTCAAAATTTTATTCTGAATATTGGATATTTATTTATTTAATTTAAAATTTTAAACCTCTAAAATTCCCTTTTGAACCTTGAACCTTAAATTTATTTTATCACACTAAAAGTAATTTCCACACGTCTATTTTTTTGTTTATTTTGTGGTGTAGTATTAGGAACAGAAGGTTTTCCTTCGCCATAACCCGCAGTAGCAATATTATTTACATCAATTCCTTTTGAAGCCAAATAATCTTTCACGCTACGTGAGCGGTTGCGAGAAAGTTCAAGATTGTCTTCGTCAGAACCATCACTGTCAGTATGTCCATCAAGGCGGATAGCAATTTTTCCATATTTTTTGTTAAGGTCTTGGATAACGCCCACCAATTTATCCAAAATTGCGAAAGATTCAGCTTTCAAATCCGCTTTTGCGACCTCAAAAAGCACCCTACTTGCAGCATCTACGATTTTCTTTTGTTCATTATCCACAAGTTCAGGGCAACCTTTATTTTCTTTGGGACCCTTTACATCAGGACAAAGGTCGTCTTTGTCTATTGTGCCATCACCATCTCTATCGCCAAGCCCTTTGTCAGGGCAACCTTTGAGGCGAATAAGTCCAGGCTCATCAGGGCAATCGTCTTCGTGGTCAAGCACTTTGTCGCCATCTCTATCATTGCAACCATTGAGGGCAGGAATACCTTTGAGTTCAGGGCAAGCATCTACAAGGTCAGGCACACCATCATTGTCTTTGTCAGGCAAACAACCAAATTCATCAACTCTGATAGGTACATCAACAAGTTGGTCTTTCCCGTCTATTTTGATTTTAGCTTCATAAGTAAGGTCAGCCAATTTTCTTTTGATTTTTGCTTCTGCGGTGTCAATTTCTGCCACACGTTGGCGAGCAGTTTCACTCAACAAATTTTTATCTTTATTAACAGCTTTTAGAAGTGCAACTTTTTCTTTGTCCATTCTGCTGTATTCCACCATTATTCTCCTTCTGCGTAAATCCAAATTTCCTTTAAAGTCTGCAATTTTTGCTTTATAAATTTTTCCATTAAATTCAAAAGGCAATTCTCTACCATTTAGATTTTTATCAGTATCAGGACAATGGTCTCTTACATCAGGCACACCATCACCATCTGCATCAGTTTTATAATAATTGGAAACTGTAATATCTTGTGCGTAAATATTTTTTGAAAAAAATAAAGAAAAGGTCAAAAAAAGCGTCAAAAAAAGCGTCAAAAAACCAGTTAAAAAGGTAATTTGGAGAAAATTGTAGTGATTTTTTGTATAAAATTTCATATTGAAATGATAATAAATTAAGAATTAGGAATTAGAAATTAGGAATTATTTTTAAACCATTTTTTGAAAAAAATTTAATTTCTATTTCTTATATTTACAAACGTTGTTTTTATTAAAATTGATTTAAAATAAAAATTTTTTATAAAAATACACCTTTTTTTTTATAATTCACAAAATACCTTTTTAAAAAAACTTTTTTCTAATTTTTTTGAAAATTCATTTAAAAATCTGTTGGATTTAATATTTTTATAACCGCATCAAGATTTATATTGCCAAAAATATGTGGAAAATCTTGGTCAATATCTGTTGCACGTTCATATTTGAGAGGAGAAATTAGCTTTTGTTCGTCCATTTCTAATACAATTACGTTTTCTACATTTTTAAAAAAACGTTCTAAGGTTGCCCCCACTTGTGCGTGTGTAGAACAATGAATAAACCCCTCAATTTGGAGAGATTCAGCAGTATAAAAACTGTTTTTTTGGGCATTTTCCCAATTTTGTTGGGTAGTAATGTGGTAAATCATTTTTTTTAGGGGAAAGGAGAAAGGGGAAATAAGGTTTTTAAAATGAAGTCTAAAAATTGCTAAAAAACATCAAAATTTTACAAAAAAAGAAAAAAAATCTGTGAAAATCTGTGTTAATCCGTAAAATCCGTGTTCTAAAGTAGTTTCATTTTTTATAAAATACCTTTTGAAGATGGAATTTCAGTACCTTCTATTTTTATTGCCATTTTTATTGCTTTTGCAAAAGCCTTAAAAATAGCTTCAATTTGGTGATGGTCATTTTCGCCTGTAACGCTTATGTGAAGATTCATTCGTACATTATTTGCAAAAGATTCAAAAAAATGTTTTACCATTTCAACAGGCATTTCGCCTACTTTTTCCCTTTTAAATTCATCTTTCCACTTAAAAAAACTCCTTCCTGAAAAATCTAACGCTACTTGTGCCTGCGATTCGTCCATTGGCAACGTAAAATGTCCATATCTTGCAATGCCTCTTTTATCACCCAAAGCCTTCAAAAATGCCTCTCCTAACGCAATTCCAATATCTTCAATGGTGTGATGTTCGTCAATATACAAATCACCTTTGATATTTCCCTCCAAATCCACTTTGGCGTGTTTTGCAATTTGGATAAGCATATGGTCAAAAAAATGCACACCTGTTACCAAATTATATTTGCCTGTTCCATCAAGGTTTATGGAAATTTCAATTTCTGTTTCTGAGGTGTTTCTGATAATGTGAGCAGTTCTATTTTTTTCAAAATTTTCTTTGGTTTCTTTTGGATTTAATTTTGGAATTAAAAGATTTTCTGTTTGGTTATTTTCTTTTTGCATTTGCAAAAAATCTTTTTCTTCTTTTGGGGTAATAAGTGGCGTAGAATACAAATTATTTTCCAACGCAAGAAAATGATAAATTTCGTCCCAATCCATAGAAATAAGACTTACACATTCCTCCACGCCCACACTCGGAAAATCCCAATCGTGTGAAGGATTGCCTATTAAAATGCCTTTTGCACCCATATTATACGCAAGTTGCATATCAGTAATACGGTCGCCAATCACAAACGAATTACCCAAATCGCAATTTTTGTCTGCCAAATAATGCGTTAATAAACCTGTATTTGGTTTGCGTGTAATGGCGTTTTCGTGTGGAAAAGTACGGTCAATGAGGATTTCTTTAAAAAAAATATTTTCATTTTCCAACGTTTCCAGCATTTTAAGATGTGGTTTCAAAAAATCTTCTTCTGGAAAAGAAATTGTACCCAAACCGTCTTGGTTGGTAACCATCACAAATTGATAAGGCATTTCTTGCGAAATACGATACAAATTGCGTATTATTTTTGGATAAAATGATAATTTTTCTAAACTATCCACCTGAAAATCAATAGGAGGCTCCACAATGATAGTTCCATCTCGGTCAATAAATAAGAATTTTTGCATAGTTCAAAAAGTTCAAAAGTTCAAGGTTCAAAAGTTCAAGGTTCAAAAGTTCAAGGTTCAAAAAGTTCAAGGTTCAAAAAGTTCAGGGTTCAAAAAGTTCAAGGTTCAAAAAGTTCAAGGTTCAAAAGTTCAAAAATTATACTATATTTATAATCAATTTATAAGCATACCAAACAAAACTAATGGAAATTATTGTACTTCCAAAAATTCTATTTCATTATTTTTCATTTGTGTAATGTGCCTTTGGGCGTGTTGTGCAAGAAAATAAATATATTCATAGACATTTATTTTGCCCAAATTATTTACAGTCATTGTAGTTTTATAAAGTATGCCTTCGCCATTTTTAAGTTTTTGGAGTGCTTCCAAACATTGATTTAATTGGTTAAAAAGTTGTTCTTTTACTTCTAAAAGTGTTTTTTCGCCTTTTGGCTCCATATGTTCAGGTCTAATCCATTCAAAAGAAAGATGTTTCCCAATTTCTTCAAGTTTTTCTTTGTGAAATTCATAATTTTTTAAAGCATCTTCCAAATCCATTTTTAACGCATTATTTAGGGCTTTTTGTGTTCCTTTATCAATCAAAATCAACAAAAAATGACTTGTAAGCCCAATATGTTCTAAAATTTGGTTAATTGTCCAACCATTATTTTTGGGTTTGTATGCTCTTACATCTTCGTTTTTATCAAACCAAATACCTATTTCCGCAAATGTAACAGATAAAAAACGTTTGATTTCAGAGATGAGTGTTGTAATGTTCATAAAAATTTATACTAAAATATTCCTGAAATTATTTTGAAATTCCAAAATTTTATTTGGTGTAATAAGTGTTTTTTCTAAATCTTTCAGTTGTAAAACTTGTTTTTTAGCTTTAAAAATAAAAGTATTACAAAAGAATTTGCTGGCTTCTTGGTTAAAATTTTCAGGATATTTTTCAAAAATTTGTTGTGTTAATACTTCAATTTGCGATTTTATAATGGGATATTCTGCCAAAAGATGTTTTTTCCAACGTTGAATTTCTGCCAAATATTCTTTTATTTCGTTATCTTCAATGTAAGCCAATTTTTGACAAAATTTTTCTATTTCTTCAAAAGTCATTTCACCCCAATTTTTCGCTTTTAACACAGGAATTTGCCATTTTGTTTGTTCCTCTTTCCAATAATCTTTTTTTGATTTTACTTGATGAATAACGAAATTAGGCAATTCCACAGCAGTCAAATAACCATTATGGCACGCCCCTGTATCAATCCCAAAAGTATTATTAAAAATCTTTGGGTCATTACCTACTACGTGATGCCCAAAAATAATAGGCTTTGTTCCTGCATAAAAATCAGTCCAATATTTTTCGTAATATTTAGTTTCTAAATACCTTTCTCCTGCGGTGCTTCCACATAATACATCTTCACGTTGTTCTTGGAGGCTTTTGTCGTGTTCAAAACCTGCGTGTATGATAATTGCTTCTTCCAATTCATAAAAATATGGTAATGTAGTTGTCCAATCCAAAAATTTTTGATAATCATTTTCTCCAAATTGTATTTTTACAATTTCTTGTGCGTAGGTTAATAATTTATTTTGGTGTTTTCTTTCGTGATTTCCCATTAACACAATACTATTAGGACGATTTACAAAAAATTCAAAAACTTCTTTGGATTTATTACCTCTATCCACAATATCACCCACCGAAATCAACAAATCATCAACAGTAACATTCATTTTTTCTAATAATTCCATCAATTCCTCAAAACAACCGTGAATATCACCAATGATAAATTTTCGCATAAGAAGGTTTAAGGTTCAAGGTTCAAAGGTTCAAGGTTTAAAGGTTCAAAAGTTCAAAGGTTCAAAGTTCAAGGTTCAAAAAGTTCAAAATTCAAGGTTTAAAGAAAAAGGATATTTTACAGCACATACTTTTAGTTTGTCTTTATCAAAACTATATTTTTATCGTTGAACAAACAAAATCATTGTGTCATTCTAAAAGAATCTGGCAGAATGGCTGTTCTTTTGCAAAAGAACAGTCAGATTCCTATGGAATGATACAGTTGTTTTTTCCTTTTTTCTAAAAAATTACCAAATAGCCTATTTTTTTAGTTTTTTTCAAAATATTTTAAAAAAAATAAAAAAATGATTAAATTAGATTTTATTTTTGCAAAAAAAACACAAAAATTCTAATTAACAAATTTTTCAAAAAAGCCTTTTATTTCAAAACCTTTTATTTCTTTTTTTTAATATGGAAGCAGTTATGGACTTAGTTATAGAAAATGGGCAAATTATCGCACAACAAGATGCTACCAATACCACAAGCGACTTTTCTGCTAATAATGTAAAACCCCAAGAGGAAAAAATAGAAGCAGACACCACCCTAAGCCCTGAAATAGAGGCGAATATTGGAATATTTGATGAACATTTTGTGTTGAGTTATGCGAAAAGTTTGGCAAAATATGTCATCACACCCTTAGAAAAATATTATTTTAGAGCAGTTTTTATTGGTTTTGATGGCGACCAATTTCCCACACGCAACGACCCAAATCGCCCTCTTATTTTTGCCAGTAATCACTCAGGAATGGCATTTCCTTGGGACGGAATTATATTTGCCTCAGGACTTATGCGTAGAGGAAATTATGATTTGTACAAAGCAGTAAGAGGATTATCGTCGCCTATGCTTTCCAAAACAAAATTAATGAATCCTTTTCTATTGCCTAATTTTTGGAAAAGAGCAGGAGGAATAGATGCAACTACGCTTAATTTTGATACGTTGATGCACTATAGCAATTCAAATATTTTGATTTATCCAGAAGGCATTGAAGGTATTGGAAAAGGTTTTGATAGAAGGTACGAATTACAAAAACTTTCTACTTCTTCTCTAAGAATGAGCCTGAAATACAAAACTGATATTATTCCAATCGCAACTGTAAATGCTGAATATGTTAATCCATTTAGTTATAGTTTAAGTCCTTTGAATGAATTGGTACGAAAAATTGGAATTCCTTTTTTACCGCTTGGGCTTACTACGCTGTTGGTTTTGGTGCAACCTTGGATGTTTTATTTTGCTTTTCCTGCCAAATTAATTTTTGTGCGTGGTCGCAGAATAAAGCCTTATGAAATGCTCAAAAAATCTTTTGAGGATATTACTTATCAAGATTTAGATGTTTTGCGTAATAAAATTCACCGAACTATGCAAATGGAACTTGATATGGCGGTGCGTGAATATGGACAAGACCCTTATCATTGGAACGAATTTATAGAAAGTGTTTGGCAAAATCTTCACAAAATCCATTTTTTTATTCCTATTACGTGGGCTTTTGTATTTACAGAACACGACAGACGTTATTATGCCCTCCAAGAAAAACTAAAAAAATATAACCAAGATACGCCTGAACACGCACAAGCTCGCAGGGTTTTGATAGAAGAAGCACAAGCAGATGTAGAAGATGAAAGTATATTAGGTTTGGTTAAAAATGCCACAATGACACTTGTTGCCAATCCGCAAGTATTGTTATTTTATCTTCCTGTGGGTGGTTTGGTGTCAATGTTTCTGCAAGGAATGACGAAAGAATGATGAATGATGAATGATGAATGATGAATGTTAAATGAAACAGCCAACGACCTTTGTGTTATACATACCAGAAAATGGTTTTCAGGTTTTCAAACCTATAAGGTTTTTAAAACCTTATAGGTTTAAACAGATGATAATGAGTATTTTAGGCTGTTCAATCCTGTTAATCTTATAATCCTAAAAATCCTGCTCTAACAATCCTACTCTAACAATCCTACTCTAAAATCAGATGAAAACACCCACTTTCTTAATTTTGACACACTTTTTTTTGTTTTTGTTTTTATTTTGGGCTAATATTTTATTCAGCCAAGAAAAATACAATCCTTCACCAGAATTTAAAGAGTTCGTACAAATTGATTTAGAAAAAGAACTTATCACACACAAAATCAACAAAGAAAATGGGCTTGCATATAAATATACACCCAATATGTTGAATGAATTTCAAAAAAAATTTTTTCCAAAAGAACGAATACAGTGGTTTCAGCCAAAAGAAGCACCTTCTTCTTATTTTTATTTCAAAGGTGAAAGTATGTCATCTGAAAATAAAAAACACCAACAAGAAACTCACGTAAGCTGGAAAAGTGATGCTGATAGATGGGATTTTAGTGTAACAAAAATTTCAAGAATAGAAGTTAAAGAAAATAATTTTTTTGAAATAATTGGGGATAAAAAAATCATTAAAGACATCAAAAAACAAATCAATTATAAGAAAAATGATAAAATAGACGTATTTTTACACGAAGATTTTACATTTGATACAGACAAAGAAACTGAAAATATACCTTTTTCCAATTTGATAACCAAATATAATTGTTTTGGTGTTTATTATAATTCAAAATTATATTTTTTTAATAAAAGAATAATTTTTTTAGACTTAGAAAAATAAATAAAATACAATTTGGTAATTTTTCAATAATTTTTTATTTTTTTAAAAAATAATTTTCTACATTGTGAATATTTTAATTTTAAAAAAGAAACCTCAAAAAAAACTATGAGAACCTCTATTTTTTTAATTTTGACGCATTTTTTTCTATTTGTAACAAATGCTTTATTCAGCCAAGAAAAATACAATCCTTCACCAGAATTTAAAGAGTTCGTACAAATTGATTTAGAAAAAGAACTTATAACAAGTAAAATAAACAAAGAAAATGGGCTTGCATATAAATATACACCCAATATGTTGAATGAATTTCAACAAAAATTTTTTCCTAATGAAAAAATACAATGGTTTGAACCAAAAGAAGCACCTTCTTCTTATTTTTATTACAAAGGCGAAACTGCCTCAACTGGAAAAAAATCACAAAAATACGAAATTCACGTAAGTTGGGAAAGTTATTCTGATGGTTTGGAATGGAATTTTGGGGTAACAAAAATCTCAAGAATGGACGTTAAAGGAAATAATTTTTTTGAAATAATTAGCAATAAAAAACTTATTGAAAACATCAAAAAACAAATCAATTATAAAAAAATGATGGGCAACAAAGTAGATGTATTTTTACACGAATATTTTGCATTTGTAACTGAACAAAAAAGTGAAAATATCCCTTTTCCCAACACTGTAAAAAAATATAATTGGTATGGTGTTTTTTATAACTCAAAATTATATTTATTTGATGAAAAAGGCGAAATACAAAAGTAATAAATCTTAATTTGGGAATTTATCTAATTATTTTAATGTTTCTTTTAATATTTTGTATTTTTGCAAAAAAATTTTTACAAGAAATTAAAAGGCATAAGTACCAATGCTAAAATAGTTTATATTATCTTTTCTTTGAGGCGTTGGGTATAAAACCCAACGCTACTGATTTTTGATAGTAAAACATCAATAAAATAGGGTTTTATACCCTATTTTTATAATGCAAACTAAATACAAAAAAAATACTTTTCCCTGACACCTTTCTACTTTCCCCTGACACCTTAATATTATGATAAAAATCGGTAAAACTGAATTAGGCGAATTTCCTTTGTTGCTTGCTCCTATGGAAGATGTAAGCGACCCACCTTTTCGTGCTGTGTGCAAACAAAATGGTGCTGATTTGATGTACACCGAATTTATTGCTGCGGAAGGACTTATTCGTGATGCCCACAAAAGCATTGAAAAACTGGATATTTATGATTATGAACGCCCCATTGGCATACAAATTTTTGGGGAAAATATAGAATCAATGCGTCAAGCTGCTGCGATTGCTGAAAATGCTAATCCTGAATTATTGGACATCAATTATGGTTGCCCTGTCAATAAAGTAGCGTGCAAAGGTGCAGGTGCTGGTATCTTGTTGGATATTCCCAAGATGCAAAAAATGACCGAAGAAATCGTAAAACAAGTAAAAATTCCTGTTACAGTAAAAACTCGTTTGGGTTGGGACGCTAATACTATTCGCATTATTGAAGTTGCAAAACGTATGCAAGACGTAGGCGTACAGGCTCTTACCATTCACGCAAGAACACGCCAACAAATGTACAAAGGTGATGCTGATTGGAGTTATATTGCAGAAGTAAAAAATTGTCAAGATATAAAAATTCCTATTTTTGGAAATGGGGACATAGATTCTCCTGAAAAAGCGTGGGAATATCGTTATAAATATGGCGTAGATGGCATTATGATTGGGCGTGCTGCGATAGGTTATCCTTGGATTTTTGATGAAATAAAACATTATTTTGCGACAAAAACGCATCTCCCCCCTCCTACTTTTGCCCAAAGATTACAAGTTTGTCGCACAC
>JAAFIN010000011.1 GCA_013297825.1 Cytophagales bacterium | reverse complement strand
AGAAAATACAATGTGCAGATATAAACGAATTTTCGGAGATAAATTAAGTTCAAAAAAAATGATGACAAGAGAAAACGAATATAAAATTAAATGTAAGATTTTAAACCTTTTTACAGATATTGGAATGTCATCTTATGCAACTGCTTAAAAAAAATGCACTTTAAGCTCATTTTAAAGGGTGCAGTCTGTTGCAACGCTACCTTATGAATATGTGTTTTTTGCATTTTTAAAAGTCCAAAAATATATGTTTCTACTTTTTTACATTCAGATTTTTGTTCAAATTCCAAAGAAAATAAAACTTCTGATTGTTCAAAATACATTTTTTTGTTTTCTGTATGAAAAACAGGATTTTCTTTTGTAAAAACTTTGTAATAATTGGATTCTTTGCCCAAAACAACCATAAAAACAAAAAAATTCTTGGTTTTTAGTCTTTTATTTGGATTTTGTTTTAAAGATAGAATTTCACTTTCCAAAAGTGTAATTCTTTTATTGGATTTTTCCCACAAATCAAACATAATATTTTCATTTTTTTGCATAATATCAAAATGAATGTTGTCTATTTTTTTAATCAAATTAAAAAAATTATGCCCCAATGTAAGAGAATACGTATCAAGTCTACTTTTGAATAACCTCAATTCTTTAAAAATTTGTTGTTCGGTTTCAGATGAAATATTTTGTGATAGGCTTTGAATTTTTCGCAATTCTTTTTCACATTCAATAAAGTATTGTCTTGCCTCTCTGCCTTTGGGAGAACGTTGTATCATTGCAATTTCTTTGGCGGTGTCTAAGGTTAAAACATAATCAATAATTTCCCTTTTTACTTGCCTGTTGCCCTCCAAACGAACTTCGTCAATTTTGACGAGGTTGAAATCTTGATTTTCAATAAAGTTGTATTCAAACATACGAACACACCATTTAGCAAATTCTGTTTGAACTTCTAAAAAATGGTGCAATTCTCTTGCAGATACAACCTGTACACCTTGTTCATTTTGCTCAACTCTAATAAGAGGAACATTTGGATTTTCTCCAAAATTTTCTGATATTTGCATATAAAATTTAAATAAAATTTTTAGAAAAAGCCTTATACACTTTTGTCAGAGAGTAAGGCTTTTTTGATGTTCAAAAATAGACAATATTTTTAATTTATTTTTAAAATTTCAAACATTTGAAAATTTGATAAAGACAAAATAATTGATTATCTGACAATGTTTATGGAATACCTTTTTTGCTTTTTTATTTTTTTACAAAAAATTATCAGATAACCACAAAAAATCTTATTTAAAAGTCAAAATTTTAGTTTTTATCATTTTTTAAAAATAATATTTGATAAACTCTTGTCAAATATTGATAAATTTTCTTCTTTAATATTCTTATACGCAATCGTTACACCGTATTCTGCATAAAAATCTTCTCGCCAAAATAAATTATTTGACTTTTTGTATCCTTTGCGAAAATGCCCTTTGTTAGAAATATTATTTTCCAAAACAACAAAATCTTCTTCCACCAAAAAAGGACGTTTTACCATAAAACCACAATGCACAAAAATATGGGAGCGGTCTGAATAGGAAATATACGAAAAATATCCTTCACGATACCATTCTGTTTTTTGTGATTCTTTCACATCTACTAATTTGGGAGTTGCAAGCTCCAAAATCACAGAATTTCTACACGTAAATTTTTTTGGTTCTTTGTCTTGTAAAAGAAAAAAAGAGAAAAATACAAAAGGAAACCACACAAAAAGCATAATTTTAATAAAAGAAAATAATAATGTAGTTTTATATAAACTTTTTAATTTTTATATCTAAATAATTGCTAATTTACAAACATTTCGCATAAAACACAAATTTATTATGACTAAATAATTAGTTTAAATTAAACCTTCAAATTTTTATTTTTTAAAAATAAAAAGAACCCAAATTTTTAATATTTTTGCAAAATTCCTAATTCTTAATTTCTAATTCTTTATTAAAAAAATGATAAACAAAGTAGTATCAGGGGCTGATGAAGCAGTAAAAGATATTTTTACAGGGGCAACATTGATGTTGGGCGGTTTTGGTTTGTCAGGTATTCCTGAAAATTGCATTTCTGCGTTATTGCGTTTGGGTGTTACAGGTCTTACTTGCATTTCTAATAATGCTGGTGTTGATGATTTTGGTATTGGGCTAATGCTTAAACAAAAGCAAGTAAAAAAAATGATTTCTTCTTATGTAGGTGAAAATAAAGAATTTGAACGCCAACTGCTTTCAGGAGAATTGGAAGTAGAACTTATCCCACAAGGCACACTTGCAGAACGTGTGCGTGCAGGAGGTGCTGGTATTCCTGCGTTTTTTACGCCTGCGGGTTATGGTACAGAGGTTGCGGAGGGCAAAGAAACCAGAGAATTTGATGGAAAAATGTATCTTTTGGAGAAATGGCTTAAAGCTGATTTTGCGATTGTAAAGGCGTGGAAAGGCGATACTTCTGGCAATTTGATTTTTAGAGGTACTGCACGAAATTTTAATCCAATGATGGCAACCGCAGGCAAAATTACCATTGCAGAAGTGGAAGAACTTGTACCTGTTGGTACGCTTGACCCTAACGAAATTCACACGTCTGGCGTGTATGTGCAACGTATTTTTGAAGGAAAAAACTACGAAAAACGTATTGAACAACGTACTGTTACACAAAAAACAGCATAAATTTTTAATTTATTCCACAAAAAAATGTTGTACTGTAAAACTGGTTATCTGACAATTTTTGTGGAAAAAGAAAAAAACGATATTTTGTAGCACACACTTTTAGTGTGTGTCTTTGTCAAAGCCTCATTTAACGATGTTTTCACACACTAAAAGTATGTGTTACATTATTCTTCCACAAAAATTGTCAGAGAACGGTAAAACTTATATTTTTTAGAATTTCAATTATTTGAAACACATTAAAAAAAAACTTTATCAGTACGATAATTTAGACAATATTTTTATTTTAATGTAAATCCCATCATCAAAATATCATCAACTTGTGAATGTGTGCCTTGCCATTCTGCTAATATTTTTTCGTAGGTTTCGCCCTGTTCTTTCATAGGAAGGTGGTGATAAGCCAAAAACATTTCACGCATTTTGCTTATAAGAAATTTCTTTTTACGAGCCAAATTTCCCCCAAATTGGTCTTCATAACCATCAGTAAATAAATAAAACTGTGTGGGACTTTGGAACGAAATAATATGTCGTGCAAAATTTTTGTCTTCGTGGGCTACGTGATAACCACCAATGCTATATTTATCACCTTTTATGTAGGTCATTTCGCCATTTTGAATATAAATAAGTGCATTTTTTGCACCAGCAAATTCTACAGTTTTATTGATTTCGTCAATGGCACATATTGCCATATCCATTCCGTCAGTGCCTTCTGTTTCATCTTGGCGAAGATTTTGGCGAATAACCAAATCCAATTCTTTCAATATAAGTGCAGGTTGTGTAATGCCTTCTGTATTGATTATTTGGTTAAGATGTGCTTTTCCAGCCATACTCATAAATGCACCAGGCACACCGTGTCCTGTGCAATCTACAATAGAAATAATTTTTTTTCCTTTGGTAAATCCTTTAAATAATGAAACTGTACCATTTTTGATATTGGCATCTTTTGCAAAATAAGGTTGCATACCTATTTCACTATACCAATAAAAATCACCAGAAACAATATCACGAGGCTTATAAAATAAGAAAAAATCTTCAAAAGCAGATTGTAATTTTTGGTATGTTGGCAAACCAGCTTTTTGAATACGGCTTGCATAATTGATGCTATCAGTCATATCACGATTGATTTCCTCCAATACCATTCTTTGGCGTTCAGTATCTTCTTTTTGGAATTGAAGCATTTGGGTACTTACTTCTAATACTTTATTGCTTTTTTCTATTTCTTGGGTACGAATTTCTACCAATTGCTGTAATTTATTGCGTTGTTGGCGAAGACGTGCATTGTAAATTCTCAATAAAATATAAAAAAATATTGCTCCAAATATCGCATACAACACAAATGCAACAGGTGTGCGATAAATTGGGGGGCGTATGTGAAACGCATAATCTAATATTTCGCTTTCATCACTATAAGCATTGCGTGCTTTGACGTGCAACACATAATCACCTTCAAATAGATTCCTAAAATTGATTTTATTGTCTTTTGACCAATTAGACCAAACAATGCTTTGTGGTGCTAATATGCCTTTGGATTGCAAACTATAAGAATATTCAAGTTTGTCTGTATCTTCAAAAAATGGGGTTATAAATTCAATATCAAAATTACTATTTGGCTCAAAATCAAATAATTTTGGCGTACCATATCCACCATACAAAAGGCTATCATTATTCAAGGTAATAGTTCTCAAAAAAACTTTCATTTTTGGTCTATTCAAAAATTGTTCTTCTTGCAAGGCAAAAAGTCCTTCACTTCCACCCACAAAATCAGGGTGTAAGACAGGTTCGCTGATTTCAGGAAGGATTTTATAGATACGATTACGTTTTATCCAATCTTCACCTTGTTTTTGCCACAATTCTATAGGGTGTTGGCGTGTGTGTGCATCAGCCATATAAAGGTCATTGCCTTTTTGGGTAAATGCAAAAATGCCTTTCAATTCGCTTTTATTTTCTTTTAAAAAAACACTTTTTTCAAAAATATCTTTGTCTTCTTTCCATTCATAAAGCCCTTTGGGCGTGCCTACTAATAATTTTCCATTAAAATAAAATAATTTACAATCACGCAACGCAGGCAAACCTTCTGAAAGTCCATATCTTTTGTGTGCGGAACTGTCTGTTTCTTTGTTGTGGGGAAGTTTTATAACGCCTTTTACGAAAGTACCAAGCCAAATATTATTTTTAAAATCAGATTGAATACTATAAATTTCATCTTTTATCCAACTAAAATTTTGGGTAATTTGCCAATTTCCATTTTTATTTTCCCAACACAAAAGTCCTCCTTTTAGCCCAACCCAAATTTTATTACCAATATTTTTTATATTTAATACTGCTTTACCTTTGGAGGCATATATAAGTTGGGCTTGTCCATTTTTCAATAAATAAATTCCGTCATTGGTACCAGCCCAAATATCATCAGAATTAGGAATTTTGAGCAAAGTCCAGGCTTCGGTATCTATATTTCCAAACCTTTGAAAAGCATTTTTGGGTGTATTTTTAGAAATTTTATTATAATAAAAAATTCCCAATGAAGTAGTTACCCAAATTTCTTCTTGTGCATTGTAAAGTGGCAAAATACTTCTTACAATACCTATAAGCCCATTATTTTCATTATTGGAACGCCAAGGGCTATAAAGATTTACTTGTGAAATACCATTGTTCAAAGCAAGCCAAAGTGTATTATCTTGTGCAAAAAATAGATAACGAATATTTTGGTCAGCAATGCCTGTTTCTTTGTTTATTTTTTCTTGAACAATGCCTTTTTTATCCAAAATAATCACACCACCTGTGCGTGTACCTATTGCAAATTGATGATGTGGAAGATTAGTTGCACTATAAAGTTGATGTTTTTGCAAAAATTCAGAGGCTTGTGTTTCCCATTTATTTAATACAAAATTTTTGGTATCATACACAAAAAGCCCTTGTTTTCTTGCCCCAATTAATATTTTATCTTTTTCAAAAGGAACAATAAAATAAATTTTTTCATTTTTAAAGATATCAGCATTTGTTAGTGGAAAAAGTTTTCCTTTGGAAAAAACCAAAAGCCCCATATTTTCGGTGTGAATATAAAGAGTATTATTCACCTGAAAACTTAGGAAAAATGATGCATTATTGGGTGCTTGCCAGATTTTTGGTTTTTTAGAAAAATCAAAATCAAAAAAAAACAAAAAATGGTCTGTTTGAAAAAAAATGCCTTCATTTGTGCCTTGCACACTCCAAACTTCCTCAAACTCTTGGTATTCTTTGGGTAACTGATTTTTCAGGGAAAAATAATGCAATTCTGATTTTTCATTTTTTGCCAAATATCCTAATTCATTGCTTCCACCTACATAAATTTGCCCATTTTTCCCTACATACAAGGCACGCACAGGCGAGAAATTACTTGTAGGAATTAGTCGCCAATTTTGACTATCATATTCCAAAATACCTTTATCATTCGCAAAATACAAAAAACCACGTGTATCTTGCACCACTTCCCAATTTTGGGGTGAGGCTTGATAATCACGTGGAAAGTAATTTTTAAGCAAAGGAAAGCCTATTTTTTGAGCAAATATTTCAGTAGAAACATTTATCCAAAATAAAAAAACAATCGCAATAAGAGATGTAACCTTCACTTAATTATGAATTAGAAATTAGGAATTAGGAATGAAACAGCCAAATCCAATGGTAAATGTTGAATGTATAAATGAAACAACCAAATAAAATCAGAATTTTAAAATTTTTTGGATAATTCAAGATTTTGGAGTAAAGTTTTAAGATTAAATATAATTTATAGGATTTTTTAAACCTTGAATTTTAAACTTTAAACTTTAAACCTTGAACTTTAAACTTTATTTCACTTCAACTACGATAGTAGCAAGCACAGTTTTGTGTTTGTCTTCAAAAGCCTCGTGTTTAGCTTTGATGTCATTGTGTTTTTCCACCAATTTTTTATGATTTTCAGCTAAAGCAATGTGAGCTTTTTCAAAATCTTTGTCAATAAGTTTGCCTTCTACGTGATTTTTTAGGATAGAAGTTTGGTCTTGAAGGAGTTTATCGTGTCCTTTTATAAGGTCATCATGTTCTTTAAGAATTTTATTTTGTGCAACTACAGCTTCGTCGTGCATTTTGATTTCATTTACATTTTGGTCTTTCACACCAGATTTTTTGGCTTGATATTCTTTTTCCCATTGGTTATATTCTTTGAACATTACATCGTGTTCTTGTAGAATGATTTGGTGTTCTTTCAAAAATTTTTGGTGTTCTACTTCCAATTTTTTGTTGAGTTCCATATTAGTAGCCACACCATTGCCACAACTTGCGATAATGATAACAGAAAACAAAAAGAAAAGCGATTTAAGGGTATTTTTGAGCATAATTAAAACAATAGTTTTAAGGTTTTTTTGGGTTATTTTTAAATTATTTTAAATTTTTTATAAAAAATTCACTTAGAAAAACGTAAAAATAAAGGAAATTTTTTAATTTTTTAATTTTTTTTTGTTTAAAATTTCAGTTTTATATGCAATAAAAAAGCCTTTTTTCTAAAAAAAGGCTTTTTTTACAAAAAAATCAAAATTATTCCCAATCTTTATACATCATACTTGGCTGTACTTCGCTATTATGTTGGTATTTGTTGCTTTTGTAAGTGGTATATTCGCCCAAAATATCGTGGTAATAAATTTGACAAATCTCTGCATTTGGGTAAATAATAATGGGTTGCACACAGAAAATTTCTAACGTCCAATACCCACAAAAACCCACATCTCCAAATCCTGCTGTAACGTGAATAAACAACCCCAAACGACCTACTGAACTTCTGCCTTCCAGCATAGGAACGCATTTGTGCGTTTCGGTATATTCTGTGGTACGCCCCAAATAAAGTATATTTGGGTCAAGCAAAAGCCCTGTTTCAGGGATTTCTATTTTTTTGGTTGCGTTTAATTTTTTCATATCCAAACAATCTGTATCATACACCAACAAATCTTTATGTAATCGCAGATTATAACTATTTGGATTAAGTTGTGTTGGACTATAAGGATTTATAATAATATCTTTGTCCAAACGTTTTTCTATTTCTTTGCCTGAAAGAATCATTTTTTATTGTAAATGAGTTTGTATATTTATCAAAAAAATAATAAGAAAGGCAAAAATAGATAAAATCTAACATTTATTTTTAAAATATCTTATATTTTTCATTTTGATAATACTATTTTAAAATTACAACCTCCAACCTCCTGCAACTTCAATGTGTTGTCCTGTGATATAAGCGTTTTTGTCATTTACCAAAAAATCTATAGCAGTAATAAATTCCTCAAAAGTAGCCAAACGCCCTTGTGGAATCTCATCAATAGGTTTTTCTAAGCTATTTTCCAATACGCCAGGCGAAACAACATTCACAGAAATATTATATTTTTCTAAGGCAAGTGCTTTTGCAAGACTTTTAGAATACGTCAAAACACCTTGTTTAGCAATAAAATAAGGCGTAAAAAGGTGTTCAGCTTGTATGTGTTCTATGCCTGCAAAACCAATGTTGATAATTCGCCCAAAATTGTGGTTTTTCATCAATGAAACTGCCATTTGGGAAGTATAAAAAACACTATTAAGATTATTTTGGATTATTTCGTGCCATTCATTTATTTGAACATTTAATATGTTTTTCCTTAGAAAATTCCCAACATTATTTACCAAAACATCTATTTTTCCAAATTTTTCTTTTACTTGAAAAAATATATTTTCTACTTCTTTTTGTTCGTTTAAATCAGCTTTCACTAATAATATTTGCGTAACATCAGCTAAGTCTTTTGCTAATATTTCAGCATCTTGTTGGCTTTTGTGATAATGGAGTACAATATTATAATTTTGTTGTGCAAAATGTTGAGCAATAGCTTTTCCCAATCCTTTTGCACTTCCTGTGATGAGGATAGTTTTTTGCATAAAAAAGAAAGGGGAAATTTATTTATTATTTTTAATCTGCTCTAATAATGTGCGTGTAGGTTGATTTAATGGCAATTCAAAAGCATTTTCCAAAGAAATCCAAACATAACTTTGTGCTTCATCATTTAGAATTACATTATTATCATCAATGGTTGAACAAGTATAATTAAAAAAAATAAAGTGCATTTTTTTATAAAATTCTTCTGAAAAAATAACTTCTTGTGTCATCACAAATTCAATATTTTGAATTTGTAGATTAGTTTCTTCTTTGATTTCTCTTATGAGTGCTTGTGTATTGGTTTCGCCTACTTCTATTTTTCCGCCTGGCAAACCATATTTATTGTTCCATTTGTGGGTTTTTATCAAAAAAATTTCCTTTTTAGGATTAAAAATAACCGCCCCAACTGTAACAAGTGGATAATTTTGTGTTGTTGTATTCATACTTTATACAACCCAAAATCTTCAAAAATGTTAAAAAAAAACCCACCTTTTCTTTTGAGGGAAAAGGTGGGGAAAATTATTTTTTGAGCGTTTTTTTATTTATTTTGCTGTATAGGTTTGGATAAAATAATAATCTACCACATTTGAAGTACCTCCATCTATGCTTAGACGTTGAGTAAAACCTATTTTTAATGTTTTTTCTGATAATTCATATATTGATGCTGTATTTACCATTGTTGTTGTTGTTGTTGCAGAAAAAATCTGTGGGGTTGTTGGAGCAACTACTGGAGCAATTATTGGGAATCTTGTGCCCCTAAACATAGTATTTGTCATTCTTAAATATTTTTGGTTATTTTCACCAAAACCTTTTGGACCAGGAATATTATTATTAGTTGCAACAGAGTTGGGAGTTCCAAAACTCCAAACACCAGAAATATAAACCTCTCCAACCATAGGAACAACATTACCTTCTTTGAGTTGATTTTCAAATTCTCGGAACGGAAAAACAGTTTCAATAATTTTACTGTTATCAGGTCTTCTACGAGAAGAGTCTATCTCTATAGAAAAACGCAAAGTATTATCTTTTCTCCACGCAGGGATTAAAGGATAAATATCTTCCATATCTGAAATATTAATTGGATTTGGAGTTAGAACTGATGATGTTGCTCGTGGTAACAGAAAGAAATTATTTTTTGTTCCAGGAGATACCAACATACTTGTCAATTGCCATTCTTTTGATATGAGTAGTTGTGTTTTATCAGCTTCTATATCATTAGTTGATGTAGAACTGCAACCATAAATAACAAAAATATTCATTAACAAAATATATTTTGTTATTTTTTTGAGTATTGTATAAGACATAAAAATAATTGGATTTTATAATGATAAAATTTTATTTATGTGAAGAATAATTGTTTTACATTTAATTAATAAATTTAAAGCTATTTTTCAATTCAAAAAACAACAATAGCTCATTTTTTAAACATAAGTTATTTCACATAATATTTTTTATTAAAACACAAGTAAAAATATTTTATGAATTATCATATTTTTATTTATCTGACAGCTTTTAGAATATAAGATACAAAACCTTATTTTATATTTACTATAATTAAATCAGTAAATAGGGGTTTATATCTTATGTTTTCATAAAAATTTATCAGATAACCATATTTTTACTTGCTAAACAAAACTATTGTTCAATAAATGTTAAAATGTCTTATATTATCATTTATTTTCGTTTAAACCTATAAGATTTTAAAAACCTTATAGGTTTATACAACCGACAAATTAGTATTTATTGAACACTATATAAAAAATAAGTTATTTTGGTTCTTCTATGATTTTAGTTGGACTTGTTTAATGAGAACATCAAGTAACGCTGCAAATATATTTAGTATTCTTGCAATATATAACTTCCTATACAAACCATAGAAAAACCATTATTTTTATATTAACATTATTAACGTTTTGTGAATGTATGAACATTGTTTTCAACAAGAGAGCCATTTGATACTCTCCTAATAGTGTAGGGTACAGTCATCTGACCTGAACATGGGTCAAATGTTCCAGCTCCATTTGGAGTTATATTCCAGGTTGATGTAGAAGTAGCCTGCAAAGAAACTGTATTTCCTGCAAATACATATCTTGCAACTATACCAGAGTCCCAAAAATTATCAATTTCAATTGTTGTGTTGTTTATATTTGTGAATTTTACTTTGTATGTTCCATCAGGAAGCCCATTTGGACTTGGACCATTTGCAGGATCATTTGGATCATAACCTGGTTCCAAACATTTATAATCATCCTTAAAAAGATTTATATTAAAGGGACAAACAGAACTAAAAATAAAATCTGACCTGCCATAATATTTACTAACTGGAACATCAGCATTAGATATTGCAATATCAAAAATATAAAGTTTTCCAATAACCAAAACATCATCCATAATTTCTATAGGGAGTTTTGCAAAGCTTCCACCACTTGGTACAGATTGTGTCCCTGTTGGAGCCATACGATAATGTACACCCTCAATAGCTTTAATTGTATCTCCTGTAACATTACGAGAAATTGGATTTATAGTATAAGAAACATTGACAGGCGAGTTTCTTGGTCTTGCAACAAAATTTACAATTATGCTATCTTTAGTTGGTAACCCATTTAAGGTTTTTTGATATGCAAATGTTTTTTTGGATGCTAATGTTGCCATTTGAAGCTCAACAAATTCTTGCTCAATTAGTATATCTAGTCCAGTTTTTTGAAAACAAGAAGGCAATAATAGTAAAAAAAGGCAAAATAGAGAATAAAATTGTTTTTTCATAAAAAATTTAGTTTATATTCATCTACTATTTTTAATATGTTGAAAATAATAGATGAATTTCTAGTAAAAAATTTAATAACCTGGATTTTGTGTTAGACCTGGATTAATATTGATTTCGCTTGTTGGTATCCTTGCCAAAAATCTATAATCATCAAATGCTAAATCAGAAGCGGTAATGTTTCCTCCTGTAGGTTTTACAATACCTTTTTGCATTCTTTTTAAGTCAAAGAATCTGTGTCCTTCAAAATAGAATTCTAATCTATTTTCCAATAATATTAGATCTAAAACCCCATCAAGAGTGGCAGGTGTTGCAAGATTGCTTGCACCTCTTGTTGTCCTAAAATCATTCAATGTTGTCATTGCACCGTTTAGATTTCCATTTCTTGCTTGGCACTCAGCTTTAATTAATACAACTTCAGATTTTCTCATCACTTGTACATTTTCTACACCACCAGTAGCATTAGTTTTTTCACCTGTCCATTTATTTACCATCCATCTGTTGTACCCTGTTTCAGATGGTCCTTTGTCAACCATAAGAGATCTTCTGGTGTCGCCTGTTCCAAATAAATTATATAACTGTTGAGAGGCTCCCAAAACAAATTGCCCACCTGTCACTCTATCACTTGTCAAAGAAGATAATCCATTATTTTGCCCATCAACAGTAGACCAATCCGTTGGATTTATATTCAGTTCAAACAATGATTCTCTTCCAGAGTTAGAAGCACCATTATTAAAAGCCTGTACATAGTTACTTGTATTCACAAATTCAGCACCTCCAATATTATTTGGGATACTTATTACTGCCTCAGCATTTTGAAGTGCTTGTGTGTAATTACCAGAATAAAGTTGAACCCTTGCCAGAAGTGCTTGGATTGCAGGTGCATTAAATCTAAAATAATTTACAGATTTTGTTAAATCAACAGCCTCTATAGGAGTTACTCCATTTCTCAAGACTTTATAATTACTTGTTGGAGGTATTTCAGCTAAAAGAGTTAAGGCTTTATTTAGGTCTTCTTCTATTTGAGAATATATCTCATTGTTCGTTGATCTTGTTGGTGAACCGATGTCCCCTTTACCCAAGGTAGGTTTTATTCTCAAAACAGCAGATTGTTTCCAGCCATTTTTTTCTTTATTAGGCTCATAACCATATATACGAGCTAAATCATGGTATATTAACGACCTCACAGCGAGTGCTTCTGCTGCTATTCTTTTTTTAAACCATAAAGATGCTAATGCAGCTCCTTTATTTGGATCATCAATATCAGCTAAAACATAATTACAGTCATTGATAGCCCTGTAAACATCAAACCATATATCAATATGTTCTCCTTGAACATTATTAAATTCATCAATGAATCGTCCTGTATTTCTTAACACAACTGCATTATCTGCTAAAACTTCAGGAGTAAGTATCATGTTTTGTCCATAATACGTAAATTCGTGCATTCTTCTATATGCTGACATCAATAAACCTTGATAAGCTGTAGAGTCTGACAAAGCAATATCTGGTGTAAGTGATGCTCTTGGATATGTTTCTAATTCCTTGGTGCAAGAAAATAAAAATGGAGCAATCAACAATACCAAAAAAGAATATGTATATTTTTTTAAATTTTGCATATTGTAAAAAATTTTAAATGTTAAAAACCTAAAGCTAACCCAACATTGAATTGACGACCCAATGGATATGTACCAAAAGTACCTGAACCATTTGTTGCTGTAACTTCACCAACAACTTCTGGGTCTATTCCTGAGAATTTTGTGTAAGTCCACAAATTTATTGCTTGTGCAAATACATTCAATCTACGAAGTCCAAATTTAGCCAATTTATCACTTGGTACTTCATATGATAATCTAACCTGTTTTAATCTAATATATGATGCATCACTCATACTTCTTGAAGTAACAAATTCAAAATTATTAGTTCCTAACATACTTCCTGCCTCTGTTGGCCTTGGCACATTTGTAACATCACCAGGTTTTTGCCAATATGCCATTTGAGAAACAATTTGATTACCACCATCTACACCAGCATTAGCAATATTAGCAAAATCCGCAATAAATGCAGAGTTACCCACTTGATATTGAAAAAATATATCCAATGAAATACCTTTATAAGAAAAAGTATTATTAAATCCACCAAAATAATCTGGTATTTGTTTACCCAAAACCCTTTGTGTAAGAGCTGTACCACTTCTATATGTAGGATTTCCCAATGTATCCAAATATATTGCTCTACCAGTAGCAGGATTAACTCCTGCAAACTCATCACCAAATATGACATCCCTTGCTTGTCCTACAAATAAATCTGAACCAATTCTTTTTTGTCCATCAGCCAACTCAAGAATTTCATTTTTCAAAAATGAAATATTAAAGGATGTTGTCCATTTTAATCCCCATTTTGTATCTAAATTTGTTGTTGTAAGGTCTATATCAAATCCCCTGTTCAACATTTTTCCTGCATTACCAGTAATCACATAATTACCACCACTGAATCCAGCTCCACCATTAGCAGCCAAAACAGTATTCAACAATAAATCATAGTTTATTTTATTCCAATAATCAAAAGTAAGCCTTACTTTACCATTCCACAAATCAACGTCTGTACCAATATTGAATTGCCCTTGAGATTCCCAACCCAACAAATCATTACCAAGTTGTGTTTGACGGATAAGAGGAACCCCATTGTATGTTGCAGCAGTACCCCCTCCTGTTGCAAATAAATTTATAGAAGGGAAATTTCCAATTTCAGAATTACCTAAAACACCATAACTCACTCTAAGTTTTAAATCACTTATTAGCCTTTTTGTTGATGCCATAAAATTTTCAGCAGATATTCTCCATGCCAAAGCAGCAGCATAAAAATTTCCCCATCTATTATTGAGTCCAAAACGAGAAGAACCATCTCTGCGAAGTGTTAAATCAATAAAATATTTATCCATATAATCATATTTTACTTGACCAAAGATACCTTGTCTTTTATATTCTGTAAAATTACCAGCCCAACCACCTGGTGCTATATTTCCTGCACTAGAAAGTTGTCTTAATCTTGGATTTATAAAAGTTTGTCCAGTAACATTAGCATTTTCCTGTTGCTCTATTTTATACTCAAAGCCAAGTAACGCACTTATTCTGTGATTCACTGAAAAAGTTTTGCTATATTGAAGATTTGCATTTGCATTGAAATTAAATATCCTGTCTGTTATAACAGTAACAGTTCCAGGTGCATATGCAGGTATGGTAGATGGTCTTTGATTGTCTGCGCGAAGATTAATAAAATCTATTGCACCAAGAATATTTGCAGTTAGATCCTTTGTAATTTTATAGCTCAAATTTGAACTTCCCAAAAACTGAAATGTTTTAGCTAATCTTACTTCTTCATTTATTAATTGTAAAGCATTTAGACCAAAAAAATGACTACCAGGAGAACTTACTGGATATAAGTTATATCTACCTGTTTCAGGATTTATTGCAGGAGAGTTTGGATTAATAGCAAAAGCTGCATTAAAAGGATTATTTACAAAATTTGCACCTGTTCCAGTACTTGCTTCCGCAGCCCCCCTTGAACTCTGCCAACTACCATTCAAATTAATGCCAATAGAAAGTTTATCTGTTGCTTTGTGCGTAAAATTGGCTTTCATTGATCCCCTTGACCAATAGTTTTCTTGAACCTGTCCCTCTTGTTTTGTATATGACCCAGATATAAAAAAAGTTGTTTTATTATCACCACCATTAATACTAACATCATAAGAACTTTGTCTACCTGTTCTAAATATAGCATCAAGCCAATTATATGATTGTAAATTTGGATTATTAGGATCACCATATAAATTTATTGCAGCAGCAGAATTTAAAGGAGACCCTCCGTCAATTTGGGAGTTCCTAATGGATGCTGCCCTTATAGTTGCAAATTGTCTTGCATCCATCATATTGTACAGGTTCATTGGTTGCACTATACCTTCTTGTACTGCGAAATTTATTTGAGATTTACCTTCTTTTCCTTTTTTAGTAGTAATAATTACTACACCATTGGCAGCTTGTGCCCCATAAATAGCAGAAGCAGAAGCATCTTTCAAAACTTCAATTGATTCTATATCATTTGGATTCAATCCAGCTAACGCATTTGAGGACGCTTGTGTAGATATTCGCCCTTGTCTAACTTGAACACCATCTATAATATAGAGTGGTTCAGTCCCACCATTAATAGAACCCACACCTCTTACTTTGATAGACAATGCACCACCAGGCTGTCCAGAAGCTGAACTTACTTGTACCCCAGCTATACGACCTTGCATAGCTCGGTCAAAACTTTGCATTGGGAGATTTTCAATTGTAGATCCCTTAACACTTCCAATTGATCCAACTAAACTACGTTTTTCTACAACCTGATAACCTGTAATTACCACTTCACCACCTTGGTCAGTTTTTAAAGATATATTTACTTCACTTAAAACTCCAGTATTAACATCTTGTGTTAGAGAACCAGCAAATGACACCGTCAAAACCGCATTATTAGGAACATTCTCAAGTTTGAATTTACCATTTTCATCGGTAACGGTACCTTGAGTAGTACCTTTGATTACAACGGTTGCCTGTATGAGGGCTTCCTTTGTAAGCTCATCTGTTACTGTCCCAGTTACAGTTCGTTGAGCCATTGCGAAGCTCACCAATCCAATAAGTAGGGCAAAACATAAAAGTAATTTTTTGCTCATATTTGTTTGTTAAAAATTAAAAATTGTAAATAATTAAACCCAAACTTAAAGTAAAAATAATTTAAAGAAAAATTTTTTTTAACTTTTTTTAACTTTAAGCGTTTTTTATATAATTATTCTTAGAATAATTTGCATTTTTTTGATAAAATAATAGCTTTACTATTTTTTATAAAAGTATAACTAATATTTTCTAATAATTACAGAATGTTCTTTATTTTTACTATTTTTGTATAAAATTTGGTTTTTTGGTTTCGTTTGATGCCAAATTTTATTTTGAAAAATGTATCTAAAGGTATAGTTTTTTCAATATTAACGAAATATTATTAGGTTGTTAAATTAAAAATATTTTATGAAAATACAAACTGCAATTAAAAATTTCTTTTTTTCTTTTCTTTTTTTCTTTTCTTTTCAATTTTATCCACTTTTTGCCCAACGTCCCAAAAGTAAAATCCACCCTTTTGTATTATTTAATTATCTTATGATTGGTTCGTTTGTAGTTCTTGTAATTCTTTGGTTATATTTGTGGTGGAGAAGAAAAAAATAGCTTTCAACCAAAAACGCAATCTTTTATTAAATGGTTGCCTGACATCTCAAATATTTTTTATTTTTTTTATTTTTTCTAAAAAAATGCTTCCTATTACTTTTTATCCTGGTCCTTCCAAAGTTTATCCACACGTGCATCAATGGCTTCAAGATGCTTATAATAATGGCGTTCTTAGCCTAAATCACCGCAGTAGTGCGTGTATGGACATTACAAAGAAGGCAGTTATGGGATTACACGAAAAACTTAATATTCCACAAGATTACAAAATATTTTTTGTAAGTTCTGCTACTGAAGGTTGGGCTTTAGTACAACAATCTTTGCCTGATTTACCCCAATATCATTATTTTAATGGTGCTTTTGGCGAAAAATGGCATTATTATGCCAATTTGGAAAAAGGTGACACCTATATTATGGGCGAAGATTTTGGTTTAGAAGGTCTAAATCCTACCATTTCTACGCTAATTACAGAAGGAATTTTGTGTTTTACACAAAATGAAACTTCTAATGGAACTGCTGTTCCTTTGGATTTTATTGCAAAAACACGCAAAAATTTCCCTGATACTTATATTGCGATTGATGCTACTTCTTCGTTGGGTGGTGTTGCGATTGATTTTACGCAAATTGATATTTGTTTGGCTTCTGTCCAAAAATGTTTTGGTTTGCCTGCTGGATTGGGTATTTTTATTATGTCGCCTCGTGCCTTTCAAGAAAGTGTTATTCAAGGTTCTCGCAAACATTATAATAGCATTACTCGTCTTGCGGATAATATGAAAAATTGGCAAACTAATTACACGCCCAATGTGTTAGGAATTTATTTATTGAGTAGATGGGCGGAAATTGTACCTAATATTTCTGAAACACACCAAATTTTGAAACAAAGAGCTAATAATTATTATAGTTTTTTTGAAAAAACCAATCTTTTTAAACCACTTGTTCAAAATAAAAATGCTCGTTCTGAAACAGTAATGGTCATAAAAGGCGAAAATTCAGATATTGATTTATTAAAAAAACATTGCATTTCTAAAAATATTATTTTGGGAAATGGTTATGGAAATCTAAAAGATAACACTTTTAGAATTGCTAATTTTCCTGCAATTACGCAAGAAGAAAATAATTTTTTGTTAGAAATTTGTGAGAATTTTTAAAATAAAAGTGGTCAGTTATCAGGAATCAGGTGTCAGTGTAAAATACCAAAACAGCCAGATTCTTTCAGAATGACACATTTTTTTAAACCTTAAACTTTTAAACCTTAAACTTTTTTTATGTTAAAATATTCCTTAAAAAGCCTTTTGTTGCTTTGTATAATTGTGTTGGGTTGCACATCAAATAATGAAGAAAATCTTGCTGTGGAAGAAATGGGACGATTTTGTTGTGATGTCCAAACTGCTGATATGAAATCTTTTTTGGGTGATAATGCTTTTATCAATTCGCATCTTAATCCTCAAAAAATTGATTATACGCCCATAGAAGAAGGCTCGGAAATTTCTTTTGATACACCTGATGGACAAAAAGCCAAAGCATTTGCCTTTATGAGTAAAAAAAAATCTGATAAATATCTTTTTGTTATTCACGAATGGTGGGGATTGAATAATCACATCAAAAAAGAAGCTGAAAAATTCTTTTTGGATTTACAAAAGAAAAATGTAAATGTAATTGCTCTTGACCTTTATGATGGCAAAGTAGCTGAAAAACGTGAGGACGCAGCAAAATATATGCAAGAAAATAGCAAAGAACGTTCTGAAAATATCATAAATGGTCTTGTAAAATATGTTGGTGCAAAAGCCAAAATTGCCACTATTGGCTGGTGTTTTGGTGGCGGTTGGTCGTTGCAAGCGTCTTTATTGGCTCAAAAACAAGCAGTAGGTTGTATTATTTATTATGGTATGCCTGAAAAAGACAAAGAAAAATTAGGTAAATTAAATGCAGAAGTTTTGGGAATTTTTGCTGGGCAAGAAAAATGGATAAACAAAGAAGTGGTAAATACTTTTGAAAATGATTTGAAATCATTGAAAAAGAAAAATACCATCAAAATTTTTGATGCTGAACACGCTTTTGCTAATCCAAGCAACCCCAAATATAATGAGGCTTTTGCAAAAGAAGCCTATAATATGAGCCTTAATTTTTTGAAAAAGAAATTTTAAAATTGCAATTTGATTTTTGATTTGGAAATTAAACCAAAAAACCACTTTTAAACGATTTAAAAGTGGTTTTTTTGTATTTTTTTGTAAATTTTTATCATTTAAAAATATTTTGAATAAGCCTCTATTTTTTGAGCAAGACGATTTTCAGCATAAGGGCAAACGCCTTTGAGCGTGTCAAGAATAAGCTGACCTTCTTGTTGATAATATTTTCTTTTGGCAGAAGTCCAATAAATGGGTGGCAAATAAAGATTATCAATTCTATCACACATTTTTACAAGCCTTACTTCCTTGCCTTGTGCAACTATGCGATTGAGGCTGTCTTGCATTTGTTCATTTTTGGGCAATTTATCATTTTTGGTAAGAGCAAGCACACCATCAGCTACTTTTTTACCAAAAGACATCACAACCTCCTCATAATCAATATGTGTGTCTTCTATCACATCATGCAGTAATGCACATTGTAAAGCAAGATTCACGTCCCAATCCTGTTCAGGTGAGTGCATTATGGCAGACAAAGTTTCCATTGTAACCGCAGAAATGTGTTTAAGATATGGGATTTCCATACCTCCAATCATTTGTTTGGCGTGAGCTTTTGCACTAAAAGAAAGCGTTTGTCTATAAAGTTCTTCGTCCCAAAACATAGAAAGTTCAAGGTTTAAAGTTCAAAAGTTCAAGGTTCAAGGTTTAAATTAAACCCATTTTTCATTCCTAATTCCTAATTCCTAATTCCTAATTTACCATTAAAATTATGCTTCTTCTGAATTGATTTGCACCATATCAATCGGAATTTTCACGATTTGTTTAAGGTCTTCACCTGTTTGTAGCATATCTTCATCTTCAGCGTCATAATACCATTTTACCTCAGATTTATTGCCTGCGGTGTATAATTTTTCTAATTTTTTTAGAATACCTAAGATATACATTGATGAACTTGTATTGAAGTAATCCAATCTAAAAATCAACAAAGTTTCGGATTGGGGTGCAGACGCATAATTATCCAACCAAGTAAGCAGAGGTTCATAAAACTGATAAGAGTTCTCAGGAATAGAACGCCCACTAATTTCTAATTTGCCTGTATGTGCATCAAAAAAAACGTCAGGAGTTTTTGAAGTGCCATTAATTTGTATATTCTCCATGATTTATTATTTCAAAACTAATTCAAAAAACAAAAAAAAATTTATTAAAAAAAATTTGTGAAGGTTTATGCTGGGTTTATAAGCGAAGAAAATACTGATTGAGGTGAGGGTTCATTTTTGTGTACTTTTATAAACAAACTAAAAAGTGTATGAATATCATCAACTGGTCTAAAATCAAAACTTACATCGTGCTTTGCACGTCTAATAATATCAGCCAGTCCAAGTCCAGCACCGCCTTTTTGGGGGAGTTGTTCTTGTTTTTTATTAAGGGAATCCACATAATATTCTTGTAATTCTTTCTCCGAAAGTCCTTCTACAGCACGCACACGTTCTTGAAGGTGTTTTGCTTGTTCATTGGTGATATAATTTCCTGTAAATATCGCATAATATTCGGAAGGTTCAGCCAATATTAAAAAAGGAGATTTGAGAATAAGACTTTCTTTGGGTTCAGTATCAGAGGCTTGTACGATATAATGATATGTATTTTGCAATGCTTCTACCAATATGTTAATAACTTTTTTCTTGGTACGAAGTCGTGTGCCTGTGAAAGTGAGGCGGTGGTCAGTCATTTGAATCAGCATATCAATAAGTTCCCCATTTAATTCGCCTTGATAAGACAAAATTACATGTTCTTCTTGCATCAAGTCATAAAACCTATGTATATCTAACATATTGGGTAGGCTGTTCATTTGTGTCGGTTGTAAAGGCATTACGCTCTTAATTGAGGTTACCATTTTTGACAAAAGCAAAAATAATTTTTTTGTTTTGAATTTTCAATAATTTTTCAAATTTTTTTTAATTTTTTTTAAAAAATTTTAAAAAAACACCGAAAAATTAAGAAAAAGTATAAATTTTTTTTAAATTTATATGTTCAAAAAAATCGTGCCTAAATTTACAACAAACTTTTTACAACAAATTTTTTTACAACACATTTTTTTACAACACAAACTTTTTTAAGAATTATAAGTAAAAAAATTGCATTTTGCACAAAAAAATACAAGCCAGAACACTCCGCTACGACTGCCTACCCTTGCTTCGGTTAAGACCTGGGGGATTTGGAGGAGCTGGAATTTCTGACTTGCACTGCAAAAGTAATATCATTTTTTTTAACTTCCAAATTATTTTTGAAAAAAAATAATTAAATTAGGAATTATGGATTAAAAATTATGAATTATAGATTAGGTGTTATAAATTAAAAATATTGTTTTTATCTAAAATTATAATTTTTTATTTTAATTTATTCAAAAAATTAAAAAAATTATTTCATTATTTTTGTTTTTTGTCATTTTTATCAAATGAAAAAGCAGAATTTTCTTTTGGAAAACTCTGCTTTTTTATGGATTAGAAAACCAAAGATTAAGGAATGGTTAATTCCCAACCCTGATAAATCACATTAGGGTCATATTTGTAATTTTTCCAAACTTCTTTGTTTGCATTAAAAATTTCCATATAACGACTTCCATCACCGTAGTATTTTTCAGAAATACCCCAAAGCGTATCACCAGCTACTACAACGTGAACTTTTCCACCACCACCACCAGTAGAGTCATCATCTTCTTCCTCATCTTCTGCAACTTCAAGGTCATTGCTTACAGATTCTACACCATCAGTAGAAGTTACAATACTCACAGCTTTATCAGCAGCAGCTTGGCTACCTGCTGTACCACTAATGGTAACAGTTCCACCATCAACTTCTACTTCCAAATCTTCAATATCCAAATCAGCCAAAGCTGCTTTGATGCTATCTGCATCAGGTCCGAAATCAAAAACGCCCATTGTTAAAATGTTTTTTGTTTTGAGGTTATAAAATATATTAAAAAAACAGTTGCAAATAAAGGAAATTTGTGTTGAAATGAAATCTAATGCAGAGATTTTTTCAAAAAATTAAGGAATTTTTAATTCCCAACCTGGATAAATATTATTAGGATTGTTTCCATAATTTTTCCATTGTGCTTTATTAGCATTGAAGATTTCCATATAACGGTTGCCATCACCGTAGTATTTTTGTGCAATTCCCCAAAGCGTATCACCAGGCACTACAGTATGAACTCTGTCGCCACTTCCTCCACCGCCACCATGACTTTTTTTCTTTTTTTTGTGGTTATCTTCTTCTTCCTCCTCTTCTTCTTCTTCGTCATAATCTTCATCTTCTTCCTCGTCTTCATCTTCTTGATCTTCTTCCTCGTCTTCGTCAGCAATATCAAAATTATTTTTTACTTTTTCAACGCCATCAATTCCACTTGCAATTTTTACTGCTTTTTGTGCTACTTTTTCGCTTGCAGCAGTTCCGCTTAAAATTACTTTGCCATCATCATCTACTTCTACTTCCAAATCCTCAATGTCCAAATCTTCCAATTCAGCTTTGATGCTATCAGCATCGGGTCCAAAGTCAAAAACGCCCATAATAATAAAAAATTAAAAGTTATTAAAAGTTTTTTGTGTGTAATTTTTTAAAATTTAGAATTTTCTAAATTCTAAAACAAATGTACTGCTTTTTTTTGAAAAAAAAATTTTTTTTATATTTTTTGAAAAAAAAAATGTTAAGACTAAACAGTTTTTAATTTATTTTTAATTTGAAGAACTTTTTTTATAAAAAAACTATATCCACTTATTAAATCTATGATGTTTGTATGTAAAAAAATTATTTTATTTTATTTTATTTTATTTCAAATCAAAATTTTTGATTGAAAAAGGAAAAATAGCAGTTATAAAAAATTGAAAAAAAATTTGAAGAAATTTGTAATTTTTTTTAAATTTGTGAGTATTAACAAAATATTTTAACCCAAAAAATTTAATAACTTCTAAATTCTAATTTTTATGGCTTCTGGAACAGGTTTTAGCTTTCGTATTTTTTTTGTATCACTTTTGATGATGTTTAAGACTGGTTATTGGTTGTATGAATTCCTTCCATCTTGCATTTATGCCTTATTTACAGGTAATTTGTTTAGTTATGGGGTTCTACCTTTAGCTGTAACCACATTTTTAGTATTACAGTTTATTTCTTCCTTTATGACACTTAGTCATCTAAAAATGGGTGTTCATTTAAACTATTTTTCTTGGTTTTTTGCAGCAGTTGTGATATTTTTAACTGGATTATCACCATTATATTTAGTATCATTTTACTTTTTTGCTATTGTTGGATTTTTACATGTGTTTATTTTTAGTCCAAAATGGAATCAATTAAAATAATTAGTTTTGCAAATTCTGTGTTACTTTATTGAAACACTATTAAAATAAAAAAAATATAGCCTGCATCATAATTCAGGCTATATTTTTTTTTGAAAAATGTTAAATTTATGCTATATAATTTTACGAAAGTATGATAACTTTTTTGGAAAAATTACCAAAGATTATTTTCCCAATAAATTCCCTTTTTTCAAAAATGGCTTTAATTCTTTGTAGGAAATAACAGGCGAAACAGGCATTATGGAGGCTTGTGTTACCTCAAAATGAGAATAATTGAGATGCAAACCATCTTTTCTAAATGCAAAAGCATTGCTAAATTTGAGTTTTCCATTATCCAATTTTAATTCACTAATATCTTTCAAAGGTGTTTTTTCATCAACTTTAAGGGCTTTTTTGAGTTTTTGGGTCAATAAAGGCATAAGTTTTTCCTGATAATCTTCCACCAAAACATCATCAAGCGTAATTTTTTTGGCAGTTTTAATATCAAAATGCAAAGCATTGTGAATATTATAAGGTGTTTCACCGCCTGAATATGTATATTCTCTATAAACAAGGCTTATCATATTGCCAACTTCCAGCAACTCAACTTTTATTTTTTGTTGCCATTTTCCCATACCTTCGGTTGTTTTTTTGGTTTCTTTATAATCTTTTATAAAAGCCTTTGCTTTATCACCAAATAATTTATATTGGCGTTCTTTGGAATCACCAAGCACCATTACAAGAATTTCGTCATTAAGTTTTTTTTCCAAATTTTTATTTGAGCAATCAGTTATTTTTGGAAAAATAATTTCGCAAGATGCACAATTACCTTTCAGGCAAGGTGTTTCTTTTTCTAATACAACACGAGATTGAAATTTTATTTTTTGGGCAAAAATATTGGTACAAAAAAATAAAAAAATGACAATAAAATACAGTTTTTTCATAAAAATTTTTAAAAAGTTCAGGGTTTAAAGTTCAAGGTTTAAGGTTTTTCATTACGTAATTTTTCTACTTGTTCAATGGTCAATCCTGTAATTTCAGCAATGAAATCATTGTCCAAACCTTTTAAAATTGCTTTTTTTGCAATTTCCTCTTTTTCTTCCTCCCTTTCAAGTTTAATTACTTTTCTTTTGGAGGCTTCAATTTTAGCCTGCTCCCATTCATCAGGGCTAATATTTTCATAACCCACAATCTCAGAAGTGCGTTTTATACCTGCATTGTTGATGTTTATTTGTGGATTTTTTGGGTTGTGTATGCTTTCATAAATCAAATCCAACCAATCCCTGTAATTATCAGGCGTGTCTTTTCCTTTGTAATTTGGGTTCAAATAAATCAATTCGTGATTAAAAATTTTTCTTTCAATTCCTTTTAAATTTTTTGGATTTAAGTTTGAAACTAAAACCTCATCTTTGTAAAGTTCGTGTGTTTTTGAATTGATTTTATAAGGTGCAGTCATCACAACGATTGTATAAACCGTTTTTTCAACAGAATAATCTTCTGAACTTCTTTGTTGTTCAGTAATTGCTTGCAGATGATAATGCAAAAATCTATCAAAATTATGGTCATATTCTACTTTTTGAATTTCAATGCGTTTTGTTTTATCTTCTGTTTCTGCAAATATTTTTTGTAATGCTAAAATTCCCCCTTTGGGGGTTAGGGGGCTTATTTCTATTTTATTTGGTTCAAAATCAATTCCAACAATATCTTTCACAAAAGCCTTCAAAACTATTACATCTGTGAATGCTTTTTTAAAAAAAACTTCATTGTCTAATCTTGCAAGTATCATAATTTTTTGATTTTTTGTGTAAAATTTATGCAATATACCACTTTTTTAAAACTAAAAAATATTTTTTTTGATTTCAAAAAATGTAGGAATTTTTATTTTTCTTTGATTTTTTTGGAAAAATGAATACTTTTGAACAACAATTTTTAATACAATTCATCTTTTTACTTTTCCCCAAAAAAAAATTTTGTGAAATTCGCTGCGATTGATATTGGCTCCAATGGTGCAAGGCTTCTTATAAGTAGTGTGTTGAATGAGGATAAAGAAAATATTTCTTTTAAAGACGTGGAATACACAAGATTTCCACTAAGATTGGGAAAAGATGTGTTTGAAGACCAAAAAATTAACAACAAAAAACGTGAACAGCTCATTAAACTAATGCAAGCCTTCAAATTGTTGATTGAACTGCACGAAGTTGATGATTATATGGCAGTTGCTACGTCTGCGTTTAGAGAAGCAAAAAATGGCGAACAAATTATCAAAGAAGTTAAAGAAAAAACAGGCGTAAAAATAGAAGTCATAGAAGGTGCCAAAGAAGCAGAAATTTTGCATTATGTTATCAGCCAACAATTAACTGATTTTGATAATTATCTGCATATTGATGTGGGAGGTGGTAGTACCGAAATCAATATTTATGCTCATCGCCAAAAAATTGCCTCACGCTCATTTGCAATGGGTTCTATCAGAAATGTAGGCAGTAAAAAAAATATTGAAATCCTAAAAAGTATGCAAGAATGGTTACAAGTCCAACTTGTACCGCTCCAAAATATGCACGTAACCGCCATAGGAACAGGCGGAAATATCAATAAATCACTTTCTTTGCTCAAAGTCAAAAATCAAATGTTAAACAAAGACCAATTAAGAAAATTGCAGTTACATTTGAATACATTGAGTTTTCACGATAAAGTTAATCTTTTGGAATTAAATCCTGATAGAGCTGATACCATCGTGCCTGCTCTTACGATTTACCTTTCTATTATGGAATGGGCTAATGTGGATACAATGCAAGTGCCAGAAGTTGGACTAAAAGATGGTATGATGATAATGATGTGGCAAAAATATCTTGCAAATGGAAAAATATAAATGATGAATGATGAATTATAAATTAGGAATTAGGAATTAGGAATTGAAAATTAGAAATTAAGGATTGAGTTTTTGAACCTTGAACCTTGAACTTTGAACCTTGAACTTTGAACCTTGAACTTTTGAACCTTGAACTTTTTGAACTTTAAACTTTAACTATGGATTTTGGGAATTTATTTGCAAAAATATTAGCGGGTGGTGTAGTGGGTTATGCAACCAATTATTTGGCAATTAAAATGCTTTTTGAGGAGTATTTTAAAATAAAAATTGGGCAAAAAACCGCAAGTTTGGGAGGTGTGATTGTCAAAGAACGCAAAGAATTTGAGCGTAGCATTTCTCGCCTTGTGGAAAGTGAGGTAATTCACCCAAAAGCATTGCAAACTGAAATTCAAAAAGATACGTTTAAAACTGCTTTAAATGGTTTTTTTACAAGTTTTTTGGGAAATGAATTGCCTAAAATCCTTGAAAATGCAGATACTTTGCAAAAAATTCCTGCTTTGGGCGAAGGTTTGGACAAATTACGCACCCAATTATTAAAGGATTTGGAAAATCCATTAGAAAAAATCCTTGCGGAAGTTACCCAAAAGCAACATCTCAAAGATATTGTTACACCTGCACAATGCCAAAAAATAGGTCAGGAAGTTGCTAAGGTTTTGCGTGATTATTTACAAAATGATGCGAATTTACCAACGTTTTTTGAGGAAATTTTAGCACAATTAGCACCCCAACCTGTGGCAGAATGGGTGAATGAAGATACTTTGACGATTTTGGGCGATAATTTGGCGGAATTGCTGACAGATTTTCATATAAGTTTGCAAAATAACTACCAAGAACCTATTAAAAACCTTTTGGAAGATGCCCAAACGCACCTAAATCTCCCTGATTTATTAGCAAAAATCACTTCCCAACTTGCAGAAAAACCGCTTAATTCACTTCTAAGTGCAGAAAATAATGCACATCTTCCAAAAGCTATTAGCGAACAACTGCAACAGATTTTTTTTAAAGGTGAATTAAGTGATGACATCATCAAAAACCTTTTGCATTATCTTTTTGAAACCTTAAAAGAAGAAAAATCTACAATTTTTGAGTTGCTTGCACCTGATTTGCGTGAAAATGTAGAGGATTTTATCAGAAAACAACTTCCTGACCTGCTCCAAACGCTTATTCCTTGGATTCAATCTAAGAAAGAGAAGTTAGAAATGGTCGTTCAACACGCTTTTGAGGATAGTACAGGCTGGGTTACGCAACTTTTGGCGATGATTTTTGTGGGAAATGTGGGCGAATACATAGAAGTTGAGGAAAAATTAACCAAACTTATTGCCCAACAAGACACCCAAAAACTCGCTGAACAAGCAACAGAAATGCTTATCAAGTACCTTCAAACGCAAAATATTGGGGATTTGGTTAAAAAAATTCCTGTGCAGAATGTCATTGATACGCTTGTTCCTGTGCTGTTGGAAAATATCCAAAAAAGTATTCTTAAATTAAAACCAACAGTTTTAGAAAATATTTTAGAAAAACCTTTAAAAACGTGGTTTTCTGCAGAATATTTACAACGACAAATGCAGATTTTAGTTAATCAATTATTAGAAAAAAACCTTCAAGATGAATTTATTTTTTCTAGAAATTTTACAAATTGGTTACAAAATCAAATAAAATCACAAATTCCAAAACTTAGCACCCAAACGTGGGAGATTTTTTTTCCAAAAGACCAACATAATAACCTTTCTTTACAAATTACCCAAAATATTTTAGATTGGACAAATGAAAAACCTGAATTACTGGAAAATTGGATTGCAAATGCCTTAGAAAATTACTTAAATCGCCTCCAACTTGGGCAACTTCTCCCCAATGAAAAAGCTGAAAATAGCCCTGTAAAAGGCATTTTGCAACTTTTGGATATGTTTGCTCAAAACCAAATAACCCAACTCCTCAAACGTAATCCAAAAGATTGGATTGAAAAATATAATACGCCTGAACAAACCGAAAATATCACCAAAAAAGCTCAAAAATTTATCAACGACCAAGTACCAAATGCCACAAAAGGCAGAGTTGAGGCAATCGTACAGAATAGCCTTTCAAAACAAGGCGATACACAACTTCGTGGAATGGTGTATAAGGCAATGGGCAAAGAATTAGAGCCTTTGAGTTGGTTTGGGGCGGTGCTTGGGGCGATAACAGGGGCAATGCTTTTGATATTGCCAGAGTATCAAAGTTGGGGAATGATACTGTTAATTTCAGGTTTGGCGTATGGAATTACGGGTTGGGGGACTAATTGGCTTGCGATTAAGATGCTTTTTAAGCCTTATAACGCTGTAAAAGTGGGTGGGCTTACAGTTCCTTTTACGCCTGGCGTAATTGCGAAGAATAAAGGGCGGTTTGCCAAAAGTATGGGGCGATTTATTGGCGATAATCTCCTAAATAAAGACAATTTGATAAAAAATTTCCAAGAACAACGCCCAAAATTAACCGAAACCATCAAAGAAACCGTTTCAAAAGATAATTTTAGCATTTTACAAAACCTTTTACTTGCCCAACAAAGCAGTTTGGCGGATTGGTTGGTGGATTTAATTCAAAAAAACCTTTTAAATCCTTCCATTTTGCAGTGGCAAGTGGGCGACCAAGTGGAGAAAAACAAGGATTTTCCTTTGGAAAAATTAAAAATTGATGGTTTTTTAGAGATTTTGAATAATTACATCAAAGATGGCAATATAGAACGCATTGCTACAGATTATTTGACCCAAAAAACTGCTCAATGGCAAAGTTTGGAGATGCCAATTCGCCATATTTTGCCCGAAAAATGGGTGCAAAAACTTCCCCAAACCTTAGAAAGACGACTTTACAAAGAGGCGCAACGTGCAACCCAAAATCTTACCCCTGAAAAAATATACGATTGGATAGAAAAAACCCCATTTGAAGAACGTATTGAGGAATTATTGCACCAAAACGTAGAACAGATTTTGAATGATAATCAGGAGGAAAACCTCAAAAACTCCTTGTTTTCATTCCTAAAAAACCAACTGCAAAGCCCTGAAATACACACCCAAATTGTGAATTTTTTGGATAATTATTTGCGTAGAGAGTTTTCCACCAAAAAACCGCTCAAAGATATGTTTGAAGGCAAACTTTTAGGTGGTTTGGAAAACAATTTGAACATCATTTTGCAGAATTTGGTTAATCAAGCAAGCGGTTATTTGCAACAAAACAGGGAACAAATTGCTGAAAAAATATATCAAGATGCCTACAAAGAAAATATTGCGGTTGCAGTATTCAAAAATTCTATCAAAAAAACGACATTTAGCTTATTAGATGAAGGAATACCTAATTTTTTGCAAAAAGAATTTGTGAGTTTGAAAGAAATGCTTGCCAAAAAAATCCAAGAATTGGGCGAAAAACCGCTTTCAGTTCCTCGTTTGTTGGCATTAGAAAAAGATGCTTTGGCTGAAAAAGTCCAAAATATCTTAAAAAATGAAACCCTTTTAACGAATTTGCAAAAAGTTTCTAATTTAATTCTTACCGAAAATATCTTTAAAATTCCATTAAAAACAATTTTTAGAGATGATGCAGGCGAGATTTTGGAACATTTGCAAAAAATTCTTTATCCTGAAATTCAGCGTATTTGTACGCACCTACAAGAACGCTTACAAGACGAAAAAGCAAGTCAGGAACTTGTGGGTGATATTGCAGAATTGTTGTCAAGTTTGTTGGAAAAACATTTATTTTCGTGGAATTTGGATAGTGTTTTAGAAAAATTACCACAAAATACATTGCCTAATATTGTGCAGAAATTTATGCACACCTTACAAAATACGCCAGCTTGGACACAACGCAAGACGGAAATTGTACCGCAATTTTGGGAAAAAATCAAAACAAAATCTTTAAAAGACATTTTGGATGTTCCAACTTTGAAAAAAGACCTTCAAAATAGCGTAAAAATTTTGTTAGAAAATCCTGAAATCCAAAAACTTTTGCCTGAATCTTTAAAAGAAATTTTTGAAAAACAGTTTTCTGCACTTATCCAAAACCTTCCTGATGACACCAAAAATTTTGTGTTAAATCAAGGCACAGAGGCACTTATGGAGGCAATTTCGCATCATTTGTCTGAATTATTGACTGCGTTGGATTTGAAAGGAATTGTAGAAAAAGAAATAGAAGCTATGCACCCAAAACAATTAGAAGATTTATTTTATGGTTTTGCACGCAAATATTTTATATTTTTAATCAATTACGGTTTTATTTTCGGAATAATATTTGGCTGGGGAATTGATTTTGGTATTTTGGGAATATTGATGTTGATGAAGTTAAAAATGTAAAAAATTAAGTTTCAAAAAAAATCCTCTGCTTGTGAAAGTAGAGGATTTTTTTTAGAATTTTTAAAAATTCTGTTTTCATAAAAACACAAAACAAATTGGATTACTACCAATATTTCTTTATTTTTGCAAAATAAATTTTGTAAATATCATAAAAAATGACAATGCTAATTCAAAATCCTGAAAATATCTTAAAAAATTTTGCGTTGCGTAATACTGACAGCAGAAATGCAGTTTTGTCATATTTTTTGAGCAAAAATTTTGCCCTTACACACGCAGATATTGAACACGAATTTAGCAAACAATTTGACAGGGTTACGATTTATCGTATTCTAAAAACATTTTTAGAAAAAGGTATTTTACACAAAGTTTTAGATGATGAAGCCAACCCAAAATACGCACTTTGTCAATCACCTGCTTGCGACCACCAACATCACAATCATAATCATATTCATTTTAAATGTGAAAAATGTGGTGAAACCAAATGTATCAATGATGTAGTTGTTCCTGTGATAAATCTCCCAAAATCTTATAAAGTACAAGAAATCAATATTTTGGTAAATGGTTTTTGTGAGGTATGTGAATCAGTAGTCAGGAATCAGTAGTCAGGAATTAGTTTCGTTACACAATAATTTGGTTATTTTTCTTTAAACCTTAAACCTTGAACCTTAAACCTGCTCGTGGCACTCTTTAAAAAACCTAAAATTGTAGAAAATTTGTACGAATATTTGGACGTGCAAATGGAATTATTAAAAATTGATACCGAAGAAAAAATCGCTCGTTTGAATGTGATTTTTTTGGAGTTGGGACTTACTGTGGTTTTTTTGGGTATTTTTTTGTTGTTTTTTAATCTTGCTTTGGCATTTTATCTAAGTAAAATTTTTAACAATGATTTCTTCATAGGGTTTAGCTTGGTGGCAGTTATGCACTTAGTTGTTTGGACGTTGTTGTTGATTTTTATAAAAGCATATCCTGAATTTCTCAAAAGAATTTTGCGTAATTTTTTACAAGGTATTATCAAACGCATTATTGGAAAATGAAATATTTTTTTCCCAATTTTATAACTGCTATCAATTTATTTTGTGGAATGTTGGGCATTATCCAAATAATGCAAGGAAATCTCCAAAATGCTATTTGGGCAATGTATGTGGGTATGTTTTGCGATTTTGTTGATGGATTGGTGGCTCGTTGGTTGGGTGCATATTCTGAATTTGGCAAACAAATAGATTCTTTGGCTGATTTGGTTACATTTGGCGTATTGCCTACTTGTATGTTGTATATGGTTTTTGAACAAAAGAATTCATTTTTGGTCTATATTGTGCTGTTGTATGCAGTTTTTTCAGGTTTGCGATTAGCAAAATTCAATACAGACACACGCCAAAGCGAAAGTTTTGTAGGTTTGCCTACGCCTGCATCAGCGTTGTGTGTGGTTGGTTTTTTGGCATATATTGAGATTTATCCTTTTTTGAAAGAACCTTTGATTTTTTTAGGATTTGTTTTATTGCTTTGTGGGCTTATGGTAGCAGAATTACCTTTATTTGCACTAAAATTTAAAACATTTACCTTAAAAGAAAATTTTATAAGATACATTTTTCTTTTAATTTCTTTCGTTTTGGTAATTTTTTTGCAATATTTGGCACTTTTACCCATTATTACAATTTACATAATTTTATCAATAATTGACATTTCAAATCATAAATTAACACAAAAAATAAAATAAATTTTATTAATAGTTTTTAAAATATGCAATCAAATTTATTTGGGGAAATAGAAACGCAGGGTTTTACCATAGAACAAGCATCAAAAAATGCTAATGTTTCTACTGCGACTATTCGTAACTGGATAAAAACTGGATATTTGGAAATGTCAAGCAAAGGCATTATTACACAAGAATCTCTTGATAATTTTATGCTGAATATTGCTGGAAAAGAAAAATTAAATGCAAGAGCAAATAAGTCATTAAAAGAAAGCCCCCTAACCATTCACTCCCCCTTTGGGGGTTTGGGGGGCTTCAAAGGGGGAATTAATACATTAATTAAAAATTTTAGTGGTGAGAATATTGGTGTTGAATACGAAAATTCTTTATCAAATGCTCACAGAAATAAAGAAGGTATTTATTATACGCCTTCTTGGGTGGTAAAAGATATGTTTAAAAATATTAAAATTCAAAGTGATTTTAAGTTTTTAGACCCTTGTTGTGGTTCAGGGAATTTTATTATTGAAGCCATAAAATCAGGTGTTGCTCCTGAAAATGTATATGGTTTTGATGTAGATGAAAATGCGGTTTTTATCACAAAAGAACGCATATTGCAAGAATTTGGTTTTGAAACGCCCAATATAAAAGTTGGTAATTTTTTAGAAAAAATTTTTGAATTAAATCAAGAAAAATCATTTTTTGATTTAATATTTACAAATCCGCCTTGGGGCAAAAAAATTCAAAAAGAAGAAAAAGAAAAAATTTCTTCGTTTTTTGGTTGTGGTAATAGTTTAGATACTACCGCTTTGTTTATGGGTGCGAGTTTGACTTTGCTCAAAAAAAATGGTATTTTAGGTTTTTTGGTGCAAGAAGCATTTTTTAATATTACAACTTTTGAAGATATTAGAAAAAAAATTATTGCAAAAAAAATCTTGCGTTTTATAGATTATGACAAGGCTTTTAAAGGGCTTTTGACAAAAGCACAAGCAATTATTATTGAAAATACAGAAGCAAATGCTGATGATATAATTGAATGTTTTGCAGAAAATAAAAAATTTGATAGAAAATTATCATCATTTACAAAAAATCCAAAACTAATTTTTAATTTTTGGACAAATGAAAATGAAACACAAGTAATTGAAAAATTATATACCACAAAACATATTACTTTGAAAGATAAAGCAAAATGGGCTTTGGGTATTGTAACAGGAAACAATGAAAAATTTTGTAGTAATATTAAAAAAGAAAATTATATACCAATTTACAAAGGTTCTGATATTACAAAAAAAGGTTTGAAAGAAGCAACAAATTTTATATTAAATGATTTTTCAAATTTTCAACAAATTGCACCTTTAAAAATGTATGAAGCAAAAGAAAAATTAATGTATAAATTTATTTCTTCGGATTTGTGTTTTTTTTATGATAATCAACAACGATATATTTTGAATAGTGCTAATTTACTTATTCCTTTGAATATTGGAATTACAAATGAGCAACTGACTGCATTATTAAATAGTGAAATTATTAATTGGCTTTTTAGAAAATTATTTGCAACACACAAAGTTTTGAGAAGTGATTTGGAATTATTGCCTATTCATACAGATTATTTTTTGCATTATTCAGATTTTTCAGAAACTGATTATTTAAACTACCTACAAATTAAAAAAAATCAAAATGGAACTTTTAGCACATTAAAAAAAGCAATATTGCACAATTTAACAAATACGAACTAAAAGACGATAATTTAGAAAAATCCATAAAAGAAGCATTTGACAGAAATTAAAAAAAACGCTTGGAGGGTTTTAAACCCTCCAAGCGTTGTAAAAACGTTATAAAAATTATAAAAAAATAAAAAAACATAAATAATGGGTGTTTTGATAATGATTGGACAGCTTTTTTTGGGTTTGTCTATAATGGTTGGTTTGCACGAATTGGGGCATTTGCTTACTGCAAAGCTATTTGGAATGCGTGTAGAAATTTATTCTATTGGATTTTTTCCAAAAATTTTTAGTAAAAAAATTGGTGATACTGAATATGCTATTGGTGCTATTCCGTTGGGTGGTTTTGTCAAAATATCTGGTATGATTGACGAATCAATGGACACCGAAACAATGAACAAACCACCTCAACCTTATGAATTTCGTTCAAAACCTGCTTGGCAACGCCTTATCGTGATGCTTGGGGGAATTATTGTGAATATTATCACAGGAATTATGATGTTTGTGGGTTTGGTTTATTTCACAGGTGAAAGTTTTTTGCCTGCATCAGAAGTAAAAAATGGCATTGTAGCTCACGAATTAGCTCAAGAAATTGGCTTAAAAACAGGTGATAAAATTGTAAAAATTAACGGAAAATCTTTCACAAAATTTGAAGAAGTGCTTAGTCCGCAAGTACTTTTAGGCTCAAATAGTTATTATACAATAGAGCGTGAAGGCAAAACAATGGAAGTTGATTTGCCAAATAATCTTGTAGAAAAACTTGCTAAACAGCAATTTATTGAGCCTCAAATTCCTTTTGCGGTTGATGAAATTTTGCCTAATTCGCCAGCAAGCAAAGCAGGTTTGCAAAAAGGTGATGTTTTTGTAAAAATAAATGGTGAAAATGTAGTTTATTTTAATGAATTACAAAGTGCTTCGAAAAAATACGCAGGAAAAGAAGCCAAAATTGAAGTAAAAAGAAATGGTGAAAATAAAATATTAACCGTTGAAATCTCAAAAGAAGGTAAATTGGGTTTTGCCCCAAAAATGAATTTGAATTACAAAACAGAATATTATGGATTAGGTGAATCCACCATAAAAGGCACAGAACAAGCCTATAATTCATTGGTTTATAATTTGCAAGGTATTGGCAAAATGTTTCGTGGTGAGGTTTCTACAAAATCTGTAAGTGGGCCTATTGGCATTGCCAAAGTATTTGGAGATAGATGGGATTGGGTGCGTTTTTGGCGAATATTGGCGGTGCTTTCTATTTGGATTGCATTTATGAATTTATTGCCTATTCCTGCGTTGGACGGTGGTCACGTAATGTTTTTGTTGTATGAAATTGTAGCAGGTAGAAAACCATCTGATAATTTTCTCACGTATGCACAAGCAGGTGGAATGATTATTTTGTTGGCTTTGATGGTGTTTGTGATTGGGAATGATATTTTTAATTTAATTTTTTAAAAGAAGTTCAAAAGGCTCAAAAAGGGTTCAAAAAAGCTCAAAAAGGGTTCAAAAAAGCTCAAAAAGGGTTCAAAAAAGCTCAAAAAGGGTTCAAAAAAGCTCAAAAAGGGTTCAAAAAAGCTCAAAAAAAGCTCAAAAAAAATTCAAATAATACAATTTTTAGTCTTTTAAATGCTTAAACCTTTTGAACACTTAAACCTTTTGAACACTTGAACCTTTTGAACACTTGAACTCTTGTTTTATGGACAAAATACTAAGATTTCTAAAAAACGTATTGGTTGTGGTATTTATAGCGGTGTTAGGGCTTTCTTATTATGAACTATCTAATAAGGATTCGCCTGTTACGCTTTGCCTAACTGCTGACAAAACACCAATTTATCGCATTGATGTTGCATATTTTTTTTATGTGCCAATGCTTTTTATCATTGTTTTTAATATTATCATATCACTTTGGGCAAATGTTTTTAGAAAATTTCCTTTGGATAAATTACCCAATTTTCCAAATAAAGCCTATTGGCTTGCCCAAAAAGAAGATGAACGTACCAAACACGAACAACTCCGCAAAATATTTGTGTCGTGGGTGTACGGTTTTGGTGTGATAATCAATGCTTTTGTAAGCCTTTTGGTGGGCAAATTGTGGTTTGTTAATCGCAGTATTGGAGGTGAATTGTGGGAATATCAAATGCTTTGTATTACACTTATATCACTTATTTTGTTGTGGATTGTTTATTTATTTTATAGGCTTTCCCTCAAAAGAGATGAATTTTTCACGTCATCAGAAGGAAAAATTGAAAATGATGATGATGCGTATGACTTTGGATTGGATAATAAACGATAGTTTTTTCAAATAATGGACGAAATTATCTGTTGTTAGTTAGCATAAACATTTTTTAAATCCCCTAAAAATAATTTATAAACATGAATTCTCAAAAAATTATAGCCATTAATTTTGTGATAATGATATTGGTAGGAAGTATCATCACTTCAATAGCAAGTGGTAGCGTATCTTGGAATAATTCTGAGCCTATTGCTCTAATTAAGTACTTACCAATTTCTATGACAATATTTAATGTAATAATGTATTCTTTGTTAAAATTTAAATATCAAGACAAAGCAAAAGCAAATATCTATATGATTTTTTCCATTTTTTGGGGAATACCAGGCGTTTTTAGTGTAATAACACTATTCTCTTAAGATAAACTTTGGTAATTTTAAAAGAATATACTTTTTAAAATCAATGGTTTTTCAAAAAGAGTGAGATTTTTTACTTTTTTAAAAATCAAAATGATGATATGTATGATTTTGGATTGGATGATAAATAAAAAATCCTCTGCTTGTGAAAGTAGAGGATTTTTTTTATTATTTTTTCAAAATTTATTTTTAAATTATTTTTTTCATTTCAAAAATGATGCTTTTGTTTATTTTTATACTCATATCTCAAAATAATATTTGTTCATTCCCTTCCTCATCTTCCTCCAAAAACAACTTCCAATTTAATTCAGAGGCAATTTTAAGTAATAAATTCCTGTATTGATTTTCGTATAAATCATTTTTTGAACATACAACCGAAATCAAATTTATTTCTTTTGGTAGTTCTAAAGTTGTTGAAAAATCACCATTTATTGCATTTGCCAAAGTAATATCTATAAAAGGAAATTCTGCATTATTTCTAAACTCACATTCATTTATTTGTTCCAAATGATTTATTTTCAAAAAAATTTCTTGGACTTTTTTAGTATCTAAATATTCCCATTCTGAACTATTTTTTTGAATATTGAAATAAAAATATTTATTGCTCCACATTATTTTTGTGTTTTTGATTTTTATATTTTACGAATTTTTTTGTGCAATCCTTTTAAACTCCAATTTCAACCTCCAAACTATTTTTTGGAAGATTAAGCATATCAGCATAAAGTTTTATGAATTTTTGGGCTTGAAAACGCACATCAAAATGATTTTCTACGGTTTGGCGTGCATTTTTAGCGTATAATAATCTGTATTCGTCTTCTTCCAAAAGAAATTGTAATTTTTGGGCTAAATCCTTGCTGTCTTGTTGGCGAGCTAACACACCGTTTTTGTGTGATTTTATCATTTCAGGAATACCACCCACCGCAAAAGCAAGCGTAGCAGTTTGGCAAGCCATTGCTTCCAACACCGTATTAGGCATATTATCCTCCAAAGAAGGCACTACACACACATCTACCGCATCATAAACCGTAGCAAGCAATCGGTCATCAAAAATAAAATCAAGTGGATAAGTTGGACAGGGCATTTGTTCAAAAGTTCCCCTGCCAACTACTGCGAGGGCTACATTTTCAGTAGGAATATTATTAAGGGCTTCACGCAAATAATTAAAACCTTTGCGTTGATTATCCACACTATCCGCAATAAAAAGAACAATTTTTTTGTCCAAAGGCAAACCCAATATTTTGCGTGATGCTTCTTGGTCAGTAGGTTTAAAAATCTGTAAATCTAAGCCATTTGGGATAAATTCGTGTTTAAAACGCTTTAATAATTGTGATTTTTTGGATTTTTGGGCAATCCATTTTGTGATGGGAACTATACGCATTTGGGAGGCGTGAGATAAGCCTTCCATTTTAGTCTGAAAAATAAACTGATTTAATTCCTCAAAATCTTCTAATAGATTTTGTTCGTCGTGTTCATAATGAAATCCACTTTCACTTACAGGATTGAGGTCGTGAAGTGTCCAAACGATAGGTTTTTGAATTTGTTTGAAGAAAGTATTATAATCTAAAAAATTGGCTACCCAATGCAAGTGGATAATATCAGCTTCTTGCACCAAAGGGTGTTTTGTAATATTATATACGGTTTGCGGAAAAGAAAAAACCTCATAATTAGATGGTTTTCCTCTTAGCATTTGTTTTTTTTGAAAATTATCCCAACGATACGCTAAGGAATGTTGGAGTTTTTGCCACACACCTGTTCTCATTTGGGGGTGATAGGCGTGTATGTGTGGTTGGTCAGTATTTTCTCGATACAATACAAGCATTTCAGATTGTATGCCACTATCTCTAAGCCCCTTTTGCAATCGGAGTGATGCTTTGGCAGCGCCTCCTTTGTCAAGGGTGTTTATGTGCAACACTTTCATATATCACTGAATACGCCTTTTTTTTGTATGTTTTTTTATAAAAATTAGTAATAAAAAATTATTAAAATATTATTCTTTCTTAAAATGTCAAAAACAAATAGGCGATTTTGTATAAATTTATACGTAGTTGGTAAGCAATTGGTTGATAATATTAGGTTTTTTGCCTATTTTAACAAGGCAAATTCTTTCATAGTTTTTCGAGAAAAATATTAAATTATAAGATAAAATATGACAAAAACCCTGCAAAGATACAAGAAAAATGTAAATTTTTGTTAATTTTTTTTGAAATTTTTGTTTTTTTTAGGTTAAATTTAAAAAAACAATTTTCCTTTTGATAAATTATTTTCTTATAAATACGATAATTTTTATAAAAAAAATAAAAACCAAAGTTATGTTTTTGTCGTTTTTTTGATAAATAAAAAATAAGACAAAATTTTAATTTAAAAAATTATCAAACCAAAGGTTTTTTTTATAATTTTGTAAAATTCATTTAAGAAAAAAATTTAATATTTTAAAATAATAAAAGTTGTATGTTGGCTCTTTTGTATTCTCATACTTACTACTTACACCTTACACCTAAAATATAAAATCCCTTTTTAACCATTTTTTATTGAAACTTTTTTAACAAAAAACCCTATATGAAAAAAATCAGGTTTTGGTTATTTTTATTTATTTTTTGGGCAATGATTTTCTCGCAAAGTTATGCAACACATATCAGAGCAGGCGAAATCATAGCTACACGCACAGGAACATTCACATATTGTTTTACAGTAATAATGTACACAAGTACGCTTTCACAAGCAGATAGCCCCAATATTACACTTAATTTTGGTGATGGTTCGCCTTCTGTCAATGTACAACGTGATACGAAAACTGACATTGGTAGCGAAACATTTGTGAGTTATTATCGTACTTGTCATACTTACACAGGGCAAGGTACTTTTCGTGTATTTTTTGTGGAAGAAAATCGCAATGCCAATGTAGTAAATATGGCTAATTCGGTTGGTACTGCGTTTTCAGTAGAAACTTTTATCGTGGTAAATCCTACACTTGGTCAAAATAGCACACCTATTATGCGTGTTCCACCTATTGATAAGGCTTGCGTAGGGCAAAAATACACCCACAATCCTGGTGCGTTTGATTCAGATGGTGATAGTTTGTCATTTAAAATGGTAGTTCCACGCCAAAACTTTAATGTGAATGTAATTGGTTATCAACAACCTAATATTATTGGAGGCGTACAAGAAGGCACTACAAATATTCCTGCAACATTTACGCTTAATCCTATCACAGGTGATATTACTTGGAATGCTCCTGGCGTAGCAGGCGAATATAATATTGCTTTTATTGTGGAAGAATGGCGAAATGGTGTGCGTATAGGTTATGTAACACGTGATATGCAAATAAGAGTGCTTGATTGTAATAACAAACGTCCTAATCTCACTGTAACAGATGTTTGTGTGGTAGCTGATGACCTTAGCAATACCACTAATGTAATAAATCAAACCATCACTGCTACTGACCCTGATAATAATCCAGCAGATGAAATAAGGATTATTTCTTCCGCATTTACACCTACACAAGCAGTGTATGATGCTAATATTTTTTCAAGTGTTGCAACATTTACATTTTCCTCTACACCTCCACAATTTGGTACTGCAACAGGATTATTTCGTTGGACAACAAGATGCGAACACGTTAGAAAAGAGCCTTATTTAGTCGTATTCAAAGCAGAAGACCAACCACTTCCTCCACGAAGTCCCAAACTTGTGGATATAAAAACAATGCGAATAACTGTAAAAGCTCCTCCTGTTAGAAATGTGGTTGCAACACCTGTAGTTGCTTCAAGAACCATAAACCTAACTTGGGACGATTATCGCCCTCAATGTACTTCTATGCCCAATGCAGTTACGTTGAATGTATGGCGTAGAGAGGGCTGTGTGGCTACCATTGCTTGTACCCAAAATCCAGCAGATTTGGGTTTTCAAAGAATAGCTACTCTGCCACTTGGCACAACAAGTTACACAGATGCAGGGCCACTTTCTTTGGGATTAAGATATAGTTATGTGATTGTGGCTAATTTTCCATTGCCAAAAGGCGGTGAAAGCCAACCTTCTTCAGCTTCTGTTTGTTTGGCTTTGCCTATTGATGCACCTGTGATGACAAAAGTATCTGTTCAACAAACCAATACAACTGCCCCAACAGGCACAATTCAAGTGGAATGGTTACGTCCTCGCCCTAATGCTGGCAATATCAGTGCAACATTTCCACCACCTTATCGTTATGAAGTGTATCGCACAACAGATGTAACAGGTGCAACAGGTTTTACCTTAGTAAATACCCAAACAGATAATACAGGAAACCAATTAAGTTTCGCATTTACAGATTCAGGCTTGGATACTCGTACACAACAATTTTTGTATCGTGTAAGATGGTTTTATAACCTAAATAATCCACCTGCTACAGAAGGTGTGCCTTCTGATAACGCATCTTCGGTGCGATTGACAACAACAGGAGCAAATAATAGCATAAATCTTACTTGGGCTTATAAAGTTCCTTGGTCAAACCAAAACCAAACACACGATATATACAGAGGTGTAAGTGGTACGCCCCAAAATACATTTGTACGTATTGCACAGGTACAAGTTGGACAAACACGTTACACAGACGCAGGTACATTTAACAATGAATGTCTTGACCCACGCAAAAGCTATTGTTATTATGTAACCACAAAAGGAAGCTATAACAATCCTGATATTCCTGAACCTGTAGCTGGTTTGCTTAATAATTCACAAGTTGCGTGTGCATCTGCATTGGACACCGCACCACCACCTGCTCCTATTCTGAAATTAGATACTTTAGCGTGTGAAGGTTTTGACCCAAATAACGTAAATAGCATATTTTTCCAAAATAAACTTATTTGGAATAATGTAAAAGAAGCAGGCACTAATGTATGCCAAACTGATGTAGCTTTTTACAAATTGTATTTTAGACCTGCTGGAAGTAATGAATTTAGGGTAATTCCTAATCCACCAATGCTCCAACCTTTCAAAGATACTACTTACATACACACAGATTTACCTGAATTTCAAGGTTTGAAATCTCGTGCTGGTTGTTATTATGTAACTGCGACAGATGCAAGTGGTAACGAAAGTCCTGCAAGTAATATTGTTTGTTCAGATAATTGTCTTTATTACGCATTGCCTAATGTTTTTACACCAAATGCTGACGGTAAAAATGATTTATTTAGACCTTTGCCTACGCCTCGTTTTGTATTGAGTGTAAAATTTAATGTAAGCAATCGTTTGGGAAGTAAAGTATTTAGTTCTGACAATGATATTTTCTTAAATTGGGACGGAAAAGACTCTGGAACAGGACAAAATGCTCCTGATGGTGTGTATTTTTATGAGGCAGAAGTTACGTTTTTAACTTCTGACCCCAATCTCCAAAAAAGGAAATTAAAAGGTTGGATTCAACTAAACAGGTAAAAAAGTTTAAAGTTTAAGGTTCAAAGTTTAAAAAAATCAATCACTTTTTTTAGTGATTGATTTTTTTTGTTAAAAAAAAATTAAAAATTTGGATTATTTACCAAAAAAAACAATTTTTACCAAATATTTTTTTACAATTTATTCATCAATTTATGAGTGAAATACAATCATTACCCAATAACGAAATTCGCTGGAAACAAGTTTGGAGCTTGATTTCATTGGACATAGCCATTGTCATAAGTTGGCTTGCTTACCACAAATACCAACCTGAATTGCTAAAACAATTTCAATTTACACAATTTACACTCGCTTTGGCAGTTGTGCAGATGATAGTTTTGGCACTTACACCTCCTATTGCTGGTTTTTTGGCAGATAAAATTCGCAACAAAAATGGCGATAGATTGCCTATGATAAATATTGGCATCAATGTCGTTTCAATGGTTTTTATGGTAGTAGCAGTTACGATATTTGCCAATCCAATAGGAATTATTAGATATTTTTTTCCATTGATGATAGTGCTTTGGTTGATTTCTATGAATATTTTTCATAGTCCAGCCATTTCTACAGTTGAATTATTTGTGCCACCACACAAATTGCCCCAAATTATGGCAATTTTTGCGTTTATTGCTGACCTCACGCAAGCCATAGAGCCAAGCATTATTGATATTATGGAAAAATTTGGTGCGCCCATTATTTTTGCGGTTGGTGGTAGTTTGGTATTTGTAACAGGTTATTGGTTGCAACAAACTACTAAAAATATGCAAGTGATAAATGCTTCTGAAATTCCAACAATAAAAGAAAAACCCTCAAATTTTGGGATAGTTTTCGCATTGGGTTTGGGTATGGGCGTAGGTTCTGCGGTATTTTTTGAGGCATTTCCCAATATAATTGACCAATATAATATGGGCATCAAAGGCAGTTACCTTACATCAATTTTGATAGCAAGCGGAGCAGTTTTGTCGTTGATTGTGGCTAATTTTGTAGAAAAATTTGGACTTGTAAGGTCTGTTTTTGTGTCTTTTGCGTTTATTTTGGTATTGATATTATTTATCTTTTTTGTCAAAATTCCTTTCTTGGCAATGATTTCATTTTACATATACCCTTTGGCGTTTGCGTTTTTATCTGTGAGTGCGTTGCCTTTGGTTATTCATAATCTAAATGCAAAAGATAAAGTTTTAGGCATTGGATTATTTTTTAGTGGGGTAGAAATTGTAAATGGAATTTTTGAAATTGCACAAGCAATGAAATAAATTTTAAAAAAAAATAGCTATTTATGATAAAATAGCTA